>JAURXG010000592.1 GCA_030654555.1 Aquabacterium sp. | reverse complement strand
GGTCGGCTGGCCCGCAGCCTGCGCCAGAGCGAGCAGCTGCTCGACCGCTTTGCGCAAGGCAACTTCGACGGCATCGTCGACGCACGTGGCCAGGACGAACTGGCCCGCTCGATGATCGCGCTCAAGCGCGTGCAGACCCGGCTGGGCTTCGAGTTCGCCGATGCCAAGCGCCGTGCGATCGACAGCGCCGCCGAGGCCGAATCGGGCGCGCAGGTGGCTCAGGAGGTCAGCGAAGCCGTGGGCGCCGCCACCCAGGGCGACTTCAGCCGCCGCATCCCCACCGCCGGCAAGATCGCCCTGCACGCCGGGCTGTGCGAGAACTTCAACCAGCTGATCAACACGGTGAGCCAGACCTTCCAGGAGGTGCGCTCCGCGGCCGACCAGCTGAGCATGGCCGCCAACCAGGTGTCGCAGACCTCGCAGTCGCTGGCGCATGGCGCTTCACAGCAGGCCGCGGGCGTGGAGCAGACCACCGCCTCGCTGCACGAGATCAGCGCCTCGGTCAAGCAGAACGCCGAGAGCGCCACCGTGACCGACGGCATCGCCACCCAGGCCGCCGCCGAAGCCAAGCAGGGCGGCCAGGTGGTCAGCCAGACCGCCGAGGCGATGAAGAGCATCGCGCAGAAGATCGGCATCGTCGACGACATCGCCTACCAGACCAACCTGCTGGCGCTCAACGCCGCCATCGAGGCCGCGCGCGCCGGCGAACACGGCAAGGGTTTTGCCGTGGTGGCCGCCGAGGTGCGCAAGCTGGCCGAGCGCAGCCAGACCGCCGCGCGCGAGATCGGCCAGCTGGCCAGCAACAGCGTGCACCTGGCCGAGAGCGCCGGCAGCCTGCTCGAGCGCATGGTGCCCAGCATCAACCGCACCAGCGAGCTGGTGCAGGAGATCGCCGCGGCCTCGGGCGAGCAGAGCGACGGCGTGGGCCAGATCACCAACGCGATGAACCACCTCAACAGCACCACGCAGCAGACCGCCGCGGCCAGCGAGGAGCTGTCGGCCACCGCCGAGGAGCTGTCGGCCCAGTCGGCGCGGCTGCAGGAGCTGATGGCGCGCTTCCAGCTCGACGGCGACGGCCAGCGCGGCGCGGTGCGCGCCACCGCCCGGCCGGCGTTGCAGGCCGACGCCGCCGGATTGAAGTTCGGGCGCAAGTCGCGCGCGCAGGTGCCGGCCTTCTCGGCGGTCGACGCGTGAGGGCGCCCCTGGCCGATCCACGACGCCCCGCGAACGAATCCCCTGGCGAGATCCCCGCATGAACTCCAACCCGATGATGACCCGCACCGGTTCGGCCGGCGCCGCCCCGGCCGACCTGAACTGCTCGCTGCTGCGCATGGCGGTGGGCGACGAGGCCATGGCCGTGCCGATCGACGACGTGCGCGAGATCCTGGAGGTGGGCCGCCTCACCGCGCTGCCGCGCACGCCGGACTTCGTGCGCGGCGTGATGAACCTGCGCGGCGCCGTGGTGCCGGTGGTCGACCTGGCCGCCCGCCTGGGCCAGCCGCCGATCACCATCGGCCGGCGCAGCTGCGTGGTGGTGGTGGAGGCCGCGCCGCCACAAGCCGCCGACACCGACGACCAGGCCGGCGACGACGCCGACCACCACGCGCTGGTGGTGGGCCTGCTGGTGGATGCGGTGTTCGAGGTCTTCGACACCCCCGCCTCCGGCATCGAGGCCGTGCCGGCGCTGGGCACGCGCATCGACGCCAGCTTCCTGCGCGGCATGACGCGCGCCCGCGGCGAGGTGATCGGCGTGCTGGCGCTCGACCGCGTGCTGGCCCAGCAGGAGCTGAGCACGCTGATCGCCGACCACCTGCCGCACTGACCGCCCTGCGGCCGACATCCGGCCCGCACCCGGCCCGCAGCCGGTCCGCATCCGTCCCCCACCCGTCACCCGAGCTACAGCGCCCATGAACTCTCTGCAACGGCCTTCCAGCGCCCTCCCCGCCCCGCCCGCCGGCCTGGGTCGGCAGGGACTGATCGTGGCGCTGCTGGGCCTGGCCACGCTGGCCGGCACCGCCGCCGTGGCCGCCACCGGCGCCTGGCTGTGGTCAGCGCTGCCGGTGGCCGGTGCGCTGGCCACGCTGTGGCGCGGCAGCACGCTGCTGCGTGGCGCCGGCGCGCAGGCCCTGGCCAACGCCGCCGAGGCCGAGCAGACCATGCGCATCGGCACCGCGCTGGCGTCGGTGGCCACGCCCATCCGCATCGCCGATGCCGACGGCAAGCTGGTCTACATCAATCCCGCGCTCGACGAGGTGCTGCACCGCGACCTGGCGGCCTTCCAGCGCGAGCTGCCGGGCTTCAACCCGGACACGCTGGTCGGCAACTCGGTGGGTGTGTTCTACAAGGACCCCGCCGCCGCGCTGGGCCGCTTGCGCGCGCTGAAGACCCGCACCGCCACCTCGATGGTGCTGGGCGGGCGCAACTACGACGTGATCACCACGCCGATCTTCACCGGCGGCGGCCAGCTGCTGGGCACCGTGGGCCAGTGGCAGGACATGACCGAGCAGCGCCTGGCCGAGCAGGCCCTGGACAGCGTGGTCGATGCCGCCAGCCAGGGCGACCTGTCGGCGCGCATGCCGGCCGAGCGCCTGCATGGCGTGTACCGGCAGGTGGCCACCAAGCTCAACGGGCTGATCGAGGCCTTTGCCGGCACGGTGCGCCAGGTCGACGGCACCACGCAGCGCCTGCTGCAGGCGGCCGAGCAGGTTTCGCAGACCGCCGCCTCGCTGTCGAACGGGGCCTCGCAGCAGGCCGCCAGCGTGGAACAGACCACCGCCTCGCTGCACCAGATCAGCGCCTCGGTGAAGCAGAACGCCCAGAGCGCCACCGTCACCGACGGCATCGCCACCCAGGCCGCCAGCGAGGCGATGGACGGCGGCCAGGCCGTGTCGCAGACGGTCGAGGCGATGAAGAGCATCGCGCAGAAGATCGGCATCGTCGACGACATCGCCTACCAGACCAACCTGCTGGCGCTGAACGCCGCCATCGAGGCCGCGCGCGCCGGCGAGCATGGCAAGGGTTTTGCCGTGGTGGCCGCCGAGGTGCGCAAGCTGGCCGAACGCAGCCAGGCCGCCGCCCGCGAGATCGGCCAGCTCGCCGGCAGCAGCGTGGGCATGGCCGAGCGCGCCGGCCTGCTGCTGGGGCGCATGGTGCCCAGCATCCAGCGCACCAGCACGCTGGTGCAGGCCATCGCCGCCGCCTCGGGTGAGCAGAGCGACGGCGTCGGCCAGGTCACCACGGCGATGAACCACCTCAACCACACCACCCAGCAGACAGCCGCCGCCAGCGAGCAGTTGTCGGCCACCGCCGCCGAGCTGTCGGACAAGGCCGACGAACTGCAGGCGCTGATGCAGCAGTTCCGGCTGGCACCGCAGGAGCAGACACGATGAAACCGCTGTCGAGCAAGGCCTTCGACGCCGTCACCCAGCTGTTCGAGAGCGTCTCGGGCATCAAGCTCAACCAGAGCAAGCAGGCGCTGGTCACCGGCCGGCTGCAACGCCTGGCCAACGAGGCCGGCGAGCGCGACATCGAGACCTATGTCGACAAGCTGCTGCGCGGCGGTGCGCCGGCGCAGGAGATGACGCGCCTGATCGACCGGCTGACCACCAACGAGACCTACTTCTTCCGCGAGCCGCAGCACTACAACGACCTGGCCGACCGCCTGGCCGAGCTGCCGCCGGGGCAGGAGTTCAAGGTCTGGAGCGCCGCCAGCTCGTCGGGCGAGGAGGCCTACAGCGCGGCCATGCTGATGAGCGACCTGCTGGGTCCGCGGGGTGAATCGGCACCCTGGCAGATCATCGGCACCGACCTGTCCACCGCGATGGTCGACACCGCCCGGCGCGGCCTCTACCCGATGGAGCGCGCGCGCATGGTGCCGCCCGAGTACCTCAAGCGCTTCTGCCTCAAGGGCCAGGGCGCGCAGACCGGCCAGGTGCTGATGACGCGCGAGCTGCGCGCGCGGGTGAAGTTCGAGGCCGCCAACCTGATGCAGCCGATGCCCGACTGGCTGCCCCAGTTCGACGTGATCTTCCTGCGCAACGTGCTGATCTACTTCGACAACCCGGCCAAGACCGAGATCGTGCGCCGGGTGCTGGGCCAGCTCAAGCCCGACGGCGTGCTCTACACCGGCCATGCCGAATCGCTGAGCAACCTGGGCCTGCCGGTGCGGGTGCTGACCACCGCCGTGCACGGCCATGCGTAAACCGCCCGGCCAGCGCGCAGCCTGGTCACCCACCCTGCCCGCCGAGTCGGCCCCCGCGACCCGGCCGGCCGAACCTTGGCAACACACGCGCCCGGCCGAAGGCTTTCAGCACACCCGGCCAGCCGACCCGTGGTTGAACACCCGCCCGGCCAGCGACTTCCAGCCCACCCGCCCCGCCGAAGGCTTCCAGCCCACCCGGCCGATGCCGCTGTCGGCCGCCGGGCGGCCCGCGGGCGGCGCGGTCGCACGGCCTGCTGCCCCGCCGTCACCACCGCGCCGACCCGCCGCAGCCCCGGTGACGCCCCCCAACGCCGAGGTGCATTGGCAACTGGCCGGCGCACCGGGTGCCAACCTGGTGCTGATGCCCGGCCAGATGCACCTGGGCCACCACGTGGCCAGCCTGCGCACGCTGCTGGGCTCCTGCGTGGCGATCACGCTGTGGCACCCGACGCGGCGCATCGGCGGCATGTGTCACTTCCTGCTGCCGAGCCGCCAGCGCCGGCCGGGCGACGAGCCCGACGGCCGCTACGGCGACGAGGCGGTGGAGGCCATGGTCAAGTCGTTGACCACGCTGCGCACCCGGCCCGAGGAGTACGTGGCCCACCTCTACGGCGGCGCCGACACCATGTCGGGCGCCAGCAACGCCAAGTTCAACATCGGCGAGCGCAACATCGAGCAGGGCTGGTCGCTGATCGAGCGCTTCGGCTTCCAGCTCGACGGCGTCGACGTGGGCGAGGACGTGCCCCGCATGGTCACGCTGGCGCTGGGCAGCGGCCAGGTGAACATGCGCCGCGGCAACGGCCACGCGCCCGACTTCCTGCGGAGTTGAGCGCCTGCAGCGCCGCTCGACCGCTCCTGAAACTGCCCGAGAAGAACCCCCATGCCCCCTTCACCGCCCCCCAGCCGCCCCGCCATCACGGCGGTGGTCGTCGATGACTCCGCCGTGGTGCGCCGCCACCTGGCCGACCTGCTCACCGCCGGCGGCATCGAGGTGATCGCCACCGCCAGCGACCCGCTGTTCGCCTGGCCCAAGATGGCCGCGCAGTGGCCCGACGTGGTGGTGCTGGACGTGGAGATGCCGCGCATGGACGGCATCAGCTTCCTGCGCAAGATCATGGCCGAGCGGCCCACGCCGGTGGTGATGTGCTCCACGCTGACCGAGAAGGGCGCCACCACCACGATGCAGGCGCTGGCCGAAGGCGCGGTGGCCTTCGTCACCAAGCCCAAGCTGGGCCTGCGCGACTTCCTGGCCGACCCGTCCAACGGCCTGGTGGCCGCGGTGAAGTCGGCGGCCGCCTCCAACATGCGCGCGATGCGGCCCCGGCCCGTGGCGACCGCCGCCGCTGCGGCCCCCGCCGCGCCGATGCCGCGCCTGGTGCCTGGCCTGGCGCCGGGTGGGGCGGCCCCCTCGGCCGGCGCGATGGCCGTCACCACCGACCGGCTGATCGCCATCGGCAGCTCCACCGGCGGCGTGCAGGCCATCGAGACGGTGCTGGTCGGTCTGCCGCGCACGACGCCGGGCATCGTCATCGTGCAGCACATGCCCGAGCGCTTCACCACCGCGCTGGCGCAGCGGCTCAACGGCCTGTGCACGATGGAGGTCAAGGAGGCCGCCGACGGCGACCGGGTGATCGACGGCCGCGTGCTCATCGCGCCGGGCGGGCGGCACATGCAGGTGCAGCGCAGCGGCGCGCAGTACGTGGTGTCGGTGCGCGACGGCCCGCTGGTCAACCGCCACAAGCCGTCGGTGGACGTGCTGTTCAAGTCGGTGGCGTCATGCGCCGGCGCCAACGCGCTGGGCCTGATCCTCACCGGCATGGGCGACGACGGCGCGCGCGGCCTGCGCGAGATGCGCGACGCCGGCGCCCGCACCGCCGCGCAGGACGAGGCCAGCTGCGTGGTGTTCGGCATGCCGCGCGAGGCCATCAAGCTGGGCGCGGCCGACGCGGTGCTGCCGCTGGGGCAGATGGCGGGCTGGCTGCAGCAGCAGCTGGCCCAGGTGGGCCAGGTGGGCGCCACGGCGCGCTGACGCCGCACCGGCACCCCGGCCAGCGTGCACGGCCCAATTGCGCGGGCAAAGCGCCGCTGATCCGGCCACCGGCCGGCGCGCCGCGGGCGCAGCATCGGCCTTCACGCGCCTGATGGGCGTCCGCACCCCTGTTGCCGCATCGCCATGACGAATCCTCCGACCGCTGCCTCGCCCCCTATCCCTCCGCGCCGCTGGTCGCGCCTGCTGATGGCGCCCGGTGCGAAGCTGATGTTCGCGCTGCCCATGTCGTCCAAGCTGATGCTGCTGGCGGCGTCGGTGCTGCTGCCGATGGCGGCGTTGATGGCGCTGACGCTGCAGCAGCACCTGGCGCAGCGGCAGTCCACGCGCAGCGAGCTGGCCGGCACGCGGCTGCTCGACCAGTTGCTGCCGCTGACGATAGAGACGCAGAAGCACCGCGGCCTGACGCTGCGGCTGGCGGGCGGCGATGCCAGCGTGCAGGCCCAGCGCGACGACGTGCGGGCCGCGCTGAAGGCCGCCGTGACGGCGGTGGACCACCAGCTGTCGCAGCCGATGCCGTACCGGCTGGACGAGGAGTGGCAGCCGCTGCGCGGCCAGCTGATGGCGCTGGCCGAGGGCCGGTCGACCGGCTCGGCGGCCGAGGTGTTCGAGGCCCACAGCCGGGCGGTGGAGGGCGTGCGGCAGCTGAACCTGGTCAATGGCGACCGCTCGGGTCTGGTGCTGGGGTCGGAGCCGCGTGCCTACTACCTGATGGACCTGCTGGTCAACACGATGATGCCGACCATCGAGTCGGCGGCGGCGGCCCGGGGCCTGGGGGCCAGCCTGCTGTCGCGCGGGTCGGCCACGCCGGTCGAGCGCGCCCAGGTGCTGGCCCACGCGGGCCAGCTGCAGCGCGGGCTGGCCGACCTGTCGGCCAAGGTCGGTTTCTACGAGCATGCGAACGGCCGCACGCTGAGCACCTGGCCGGTGGCGCGCGACAGCCTCAAGCGCCTGGGCGACCAGGTCGCCGCGCGGTTCTCGACCGATGCACCCGAGGGGCGCGCCGCCGAGTTCTTCGACCTGGCCAGCACCACCATCGACCAGATGCAGAGCCTGAACAACGAGGCCTCGGTCGATCTGCAGGCGGCGATCCGCGGGCGGCTGGCGGCGATCGATAGGCAGATCGTCCTGCAGGGCGCGCTGTTCGGCATGGCGGTGCTGCTGCTGGGCTACCTGCTGGTGTCGTTCCATGTCACCTTCCAGGCGTCGCTGCGCGCGCTGCGGCGTGGCACCGATGCGATGGCGCAGGGCGACCTGGCGCACCACACCCAGGTGCGCGGGCGCGACGAGCTGGCGGCCATCGGCCGCAGCGTGGACGCCACCTGCATCCACCTGTCGGGCATGGTGGCCGAGATCCGCTCCAGCGCCGCGCTGGTCAACCTGGCCGGCTCGCAGGTGGCCGAAGGCAGCCAGCGGCTGTCCGAGCGCACCGACGAGCAGGCCGGCAGCCTGCGCAGCTCGGTCGACTCCATCGGCCAGCTCAGCACCGCGGTGGCGCAGAACGCCGAAGCCGCACGCGCGCTCGACAGCCTGACCGAGGGCCTGTTCAACCAGGCCGAGCAGGGCCATGGCGCGATGGCCGAGACGGTGGGCGCGATGGCGCAGATGCAGGAGGCCTCGCAGCGCGTGGCCGAGGTGGTGGCGGTGATCGACGACGTGGCGTTCCAGACCGGCATGCTGTCGCTGAACGCCGCGGTGGAAGCCGCGCGCGCGGGCGATGCCGGCAAGGGCTTTGCCGTGGTGGCCAGCGAGGTGCGGCAGCTGGCGCGCCGCTGCGCCGAATCGGCCGAGGAGATCCGCCTGCTGATCGGCAATGCGTCGACGCAGGTCGAAACCTCGGCGTCCAAGCTGCAACATGTGGCGCTGTCGCTGGACACCATCGTCAGCGGCGTGCGCGAGGTGTCGGGCCGCCTGCGCTCGATCTCCACCGCCAGCACGCAGCAGGCCGCGGGGCTGGACGAGGTGACCCAGAGCGTGGGCAACCTCGACAAGATCACGCGCGAGAACGCCTCGCTGGTGGAGCTGTCGGCCAGCGCCTCCAGCACGCTGATGGAGCGTGCGCAGGCACTGCGCCTGGCGGTGGTGTCGATGCGCCTGCGGCAAGGCTCGGCCGACGAGGCCCATGACCTGGTGGTGCAGGCCATGGCCCACATCGAGCAGGTGGGCCGCGAGCAGGCCTTTGCCGACTTCCACGCCGTCGATGGCGCCTTCATCGACCGCGACCTCTACCTCTTCATCTTCGACCGCAACGGCGGCATCAGCGTGTTCGGCTCGCGCCCCGGCCTGGTGGGCCACCCGGCCGGGGCCATCCCGGGCCTGGAGCCGGTCACCTTCCTGGAGAAGGCCTGGGCCGCCGCCGATGCGGGTGGCGGCTGGATCCAGTACGACGTGGTCAGCCCCAGCACCAAGGAAGTGACGCCCAAGGAGTCGTACATCCTGCCGCTGGGCCACAGCGAGTTCATCGGCTGCGGCGCCTACCGCCGCGAGACCGAGGCCGACGCCAAGTCGACCAAGCCGCGCGCCGTGGCCTGGGAGGCCACGGCCTGAGGTCCGGACCCCGCCGGTCTACAGCGGCGGGATGCGCAGCATCTGCCCCGGATAGATCTTGTCGGGGTGCGACAGCATCGGCTTGTTGGCCTCGAAGATCACCGGGTACTTGTTGGCGTCGCCGTAGAAGGCCTTGGCGATCTTCGACAGGTTGTCGCCCGACACCACGGTGTGCCACTGCGCTTCGGGCGCGGGGCTGTTGACGACCAGCAGGTCGTTGACGGCGGCCACCCCCTTGACGTTGCCGCAGCACAGCAGCACCTTCTCCTTGGTGGCTTGGTCGGCCACGCTGCCGGAGACGGTGACGGTCCAG
This sequence comes from Aquabacterium sp., assembly GCA_030654555.1. Lineage (GTDB taxonomy): Bacteria > Pseudomonadota > Gammaproteobacteria > Burkholderiales > Burkholderiaceae_C > Pseudaquabacterium. The sequence goes on along the minus strand of JAURXG010000592.1, from coordinate 2,774 downwards.
CTGGCGCCGTCGAAGTCCACGTTCAATGCGTCCACCGACAGGCCCTGCGCCACCACGTAGTCGGCGATGGCCCGGCCAGCGGCCGCGTTGAGCGCCGCCACGGCTTCCGGCGACGGCGCTGTTGCAGCGGCGCTTTCGGCGGCCTTGACCTCGGGTTTGCCGAACAGCTTCTCGCCGGCTTCCTTCAGAAAACTCATCATGCCCATGTCGTGCTCCCATCGTTGCGCGCGCCCGATCGGCGCCGACCCGATCTGACCACGTTCTGACGGCGGGCCCGCGTTGACCCGGGCCGCACGGCGTATGGGCCTGCGCGAATTCAATCGCGGTCGGCAGCGGCCAGCGGTGGCAGCGTCGCCCCGCCGGCGGATTCGGCCAACAGGGGTGCGGGCAACGGCTGCGGCGCGGGCCGGCGATCGCGCACCAGGTAGCTGTAGATCACCGGCACCACCACCAGCGTGAGCAGGGTGCTGGTGATCACGCCGCCGATGATGGCGCGGCCCATCGGCGCCTGGATCTCGCCGCCGTCGTTGAGCGCCAGCGCCATCGGCAGCATGCCGAAGATCATCGCCGCGGTGGTCATCATGATCGGCCGCATGCGGATCAGCCCGGCCTGCAGCAGCGCCTCGGCCACCGTGGCGCCGGCCTTGCGCGCGTGGTTGGCAAAGTCGACCAGCAGGATGGCGTTCTTGGTCACCAGGCCCATCAGCATGACCAGCCCGATCATGCTGAAGACGTTGAGCGTGCTGCCCCACAGCAGCAGCGCCAGCATCACGCCGATCAGCGCCAGCGGCAGGCTGGCCATGATGGCGATGGGCTGCAGGAAGCTGCCGAACTGGCTGGCCAGCACGATGTAGATGAAGATCACCGCCAGCGCCATCGCCGCCAGCAGGCCGCTGAAGGCCTCGGCCTGCTGCTGCATCTGCCCACCCACGTCGAAGCTGTAGCCCGGCGGCAGCGTGGTGGCCTTGATCAGCTTCTGCACGTCGTCGCCCACCTCGCCGGGGCTGCGGTCCTTGACGCCGGCGAACACCGCCTCGCGGCGCTGCAGGTTCTGCCGGCGGATCATCTCGGGGTTGAACACCTGGGTGATGTCGGCCACGCTGTCGAGCGCGATCGGCGTGCCGTCCTTGGCAAAGGCCACCGGCAGCTGGCGCAGCTGGTCCATGCGCTCGCGCTGGGTCTCGTTCAGGCGCAGCACCACCTCCACCTGGTTGCCGTCGGAGGTGGTCCAGTAGGTGGCCACCTCGCCGTTGACATAGGCACGCAGGCTGCTGGCCAGCTGCGGCGCGGTCAGGCCCAGCTCGCGCACCGCGCCGGGCTTCAGGCGCACCGCGTAGGCCGGCAGGCCGGGCTTGACCGACGACTCGACATCCACCACGCCGGGGATCTTCTTGACCTTCTCGGCGAACTCGTCGGCCACGCGCGCCAGGCCCTCGGGGTCGTTGCCGAGGATGGCGACGTAGATCGGCCGGTTGAAGCCCACCGAGGCATCGACACCGGGCACCTTGGCGATCAGCTCGCGCATCGCATCTTCCACCTGCTGCTGGCTGCGCTTGCGGTCCTTGCGGTCCTTGAGCGCGATGTTCAGCCAGGCCTGGTTGCGCTGGCCGGCGCCGCCGACGTAGGTCGACAGCGTCTGCACCTCGGGCATGGCCTGCACGATGGCCTCGATCTGGCGCACCTTGGCATCGGTGCGCTCCAGGCTGGCGCCCACCGGCAGGCGCAGCTGCAGCTGGGTGAAGCCCTGGTCGGTCTTGGGCACGAACTCGCTGCCCACCAGTGGCGCCAGCGCCAGGGCCACCACGAAGGACAGCCCGCCCACCGCCATCACCACGCCGCGCGGCGTGAGGGTGGCGCGGCGCCAGTGGCGCGCGCTGGCCTTGTCGCGCCGGCCGTCGGCGCCGAAGCCGTGGCCGTAGGCCGGCAGCCACAGCGACCAGCGGCGCGCCGAGAAGATCCAGTGGATCAAGCGCTCGTAGACGCCGTGCATCACGTCGAGCAGCCGGTCGGTGCCGCGGATGGCATGGCCGATCACCGGCCACTGCTTCAGGTAGTGCGACGGCGGGTCCTTCCAGATGCTGGAGAGCATCGGGTCGAGCGTGAAGCTGACGAACAGGCTCACCATCACCGCCACCACCACGGTGATGCCGAAGGGGTGGAAGAACTTGCCGATGATGCCGCCCATGAAGGCCACCGGCACGAACACCGCACAGATGGCGAAGGTGGTGGCCATCACCGCCAGCCCGATCTCCTCGGTGCCCTCACGCGCGGCGGTGTGGTGGTCCTTGCCCAGGTGCACGTGGCGCACGATGTTCTCGCGCACCACGATGGCATCGTCGATCAGCAGGCCGATGCACAGGCTCAGCGCCATCATCGTCATGAAGTTCAGCGTGAAGCCGAAGGCGTAGATCGCGATGAAGCTGGAGATCACCGCGATCGGCAGCGTCAGCCCGGTGATGATGGTCGAGCGCCACGAGTGCAGGAACAGGAAGACGATGGCCACGGTCAGCAGCGCGCCTTCGATCAGCGTGTGGCGCAGGCCGTCGAGCGAGCCCTTCACCCAGTCGCTGCTGGCGTAGATCAGGCGCAGCTCCACGTCGGGCGGCAGGGTCTTGCGGATCTCGTCCATCGCCTTCTTCACCGCATCACCAGCGGCCACGATGTTGGCGTCCTGCTGCTTGAAGACGTTGAAGTTGATGGCCCGCTGGCCGTTGATGCGGGCGGTGGAATCGGCCTCCTTCTCGCGGTCGACCAGGGTGCCCAGATCGCCCAGC
>JAURXG010000587.1 GCA_030654555.1 Aquabacterium sp. | reverse complement strand
CTTTGTTTGGCACCGTGTTGCTCTACATGGCAGCCGAAAAAGTACTCGGGCCAGCGGGGGCCACGCTGCTGTGGACCAATCTGGATGTGATCAAGGGCCAGCTCGACCCGTCCATCATCACGCTGGCGTTTGCTTTCTTGCTGATCGGTTACGGTACCAAGGTCGGCATGGTGCCCTTGCACAGCTGGTTGCCCGATGCCCATGCCGAAGGCCCGACGCCGGTGTCGGCGGTGCTGTCGGGCCTGCTGCTCAACGTGGCGCTGTACGCGGTGCTGCGCTGCAAGGTGCTGACCGACGGCGCGCTGGGCAACAACGAGCTGTCGGGCCGATTGATGATGGGCTTCGGCCTGCTGTCGGTGGTGGCGGCGGTGTTCTTCCTGATCCGGCAGAAGGACGTCAAGCGCATGTTCGCGTACTCGTCGATCGAGCACATGGGCATGATGACCTTCGCCTTCGGCATGGGCGGGCCGATCGCCACCTACGCCGGGCTGCTGCACATGACGGTGCACTCGCTGATCAAGTCGGCGATCTTCTTTGCCGTGGGCCACGCCACGCAGAAGGCCGGCACCCAGCTGATGGACGGCATCCGCGGCCTGATGAAGGTCAGCCCCACGGTGGGCTGGGGCCTGATGCTGGGCGCGCTGGCGATCCTGGGCATGCCGCCGTTCGGCGTCTTCGCCAGTGAATTCCTGATCGTCACCACCGCGATGCGCGACCAGCCCTGGGCCACGCCCTTGCTGCTGATCGCACTGGGCGTGGCCTTCGCCTCGGTGTTCAGCCGCGTGCAGCCGATGGTCTTCGGCGAGACCAACGTCAAGCCGCTGGCCCACCCGCCGGCGCTGATCCCCGTCTTCGTGCACCTGGCGCTGGGCCTGATGCTGGGGCTCTACATCCCGCCCTACCTCGACGCCTGGTACCGCCAGGCCGTCGCCATGCTGGGGCCCTGAACCATGCCGATGTCCGACCTGGAACTGCAACCACGACGCCTGCCGGCGCCGTTGCCGATCTGGCAGGCGACCACCAGCGTCAAGGGCTGGAGCCGCACGGCCCGCACGGTGGCCACCCAGGGCGGGCGGCTGGTGTCGATGTGGGCCGCGCACCGGCCTGGCGCCGAGCATCCGCACGTGGCCAACGCCGCCTACGCCCTGTCCGAGGGCCTGCTGTGGCTGGCGTTGCCGCTGGGCCCCGCCCACCCGATGTTCCCGGACCTGTCGGCCGACTTTCCCTGCGCAGGCCGGCTGCAGCGCGCGATGGCCGATCTGTCGGGCGTGCACGCGCAAGGCAGCACCGACCACCGCCCCT
>JAURXG010000586.1 GCA_030654555.1 Aquabacterium sp. | reverse complement strand
CGTCGGGAAACATCAACGGCAATTCCTGCTTGAACATCAAGGTGCAACTGGGCACCGCGCTGAGGATGGCGTAGCCCTCTTTTGCGTACTTCACCAGCACCGGGATGTTGGCGTTCTTGTGTTTCTCCACGCCCAACAGGTCACCCAGTTCGAGCTTGGGCATGCCGCAGCAGGATTCCTTCTCGACGATCACATAGGGGATCGCGTTGTGCGCCAGCACCTTCAGCAGGTCGTGGCCGATGCCGGGCTCGTTGTAGTTGACGAAGCAGGTGGCGAACACCGCCACCTTGCCGGGCGACTTGGCGCCATCGACCACCTGCGTGGCGCTGCCGGTCTTGGCCGCGGTCCATCGGAAGCGCTTGGGCGCCAGCTCGGGCATCCAGGCATCGGGATGCACGCCCAGCAGGCTGTCCATCGCGCCGCGCGCCAGCTTGGTCTTGTTCGCCGCGTTGACCGCCTGCACCACGATCGGGATGCCGGCAAAGCTGCCGTGCACGTCGGTCGAGGCCAGGAACTGCTGCGCCGGACCCACCAGCCCCTGGCGGTGCTTGATCGCCTTGGCGCGCAGCATCAGGTGCGGGAAGTCCAGGTTCCACGCATGCGGCGGCGTGTACGGGCACTTGGTCATGTAGCACAGGTCGCACAGGTAGCACTGGTCGACCACGCTCCAGTAGGCCTCCTTCTTGACGCCGTGCACCTCGCCGTCCTCGGTGGCGTCCACCAGGTCGAACAGGTTCGGAAAACTCTGGCACAGGCTGACGCAGCGGCGGCAGCCGTGGCAGATGTCGAACACCCGCTCCATCTCGGTGAGGCAGGCGTCCTGGTCGTAGAACGCCGGGTTCTTCCAGTCCACCGGGTGCCGGGTGGGGGCTTCGAGATTGCCTTCGCGGTTGCTCATGGTGCGGGTGCCTCGTGTCGGGGCCGATCACGCGGACGATCGGCCTTGAAAGTGCGGCCACAAAGCACAAGGGGCCGTTGCGGACCCCTTGTGTTGGTGCGGCGAAACGGGCCGGTCAGTCGACCAGCGCGTCCAGGGCCTTCTGGTAGCGGTTGGCGTGCGAGCGCTCGGCCTTGGCCAGCGTCTCGAACCAGTCGGCGATCTCGTCGAAGCCTTCGTCGCGCGCAGTCTTGGCCATGCCCGGGTACATGTCGGTGTACTCGTGCGTCTCGCCGGCCACGGCGGCGGCCAGGTTCTGGCGGCTGCTGCCGATCGGCAGGCCGGTGGCCGGGTCGCCCGAGCCGTTCTCGAGGAACTCGAGGTGGCCGTGCGCATGGCCGGTCTCGCCTTCGGCGGTGGAGCGGAACAGCATGGCCACGTCGTTCTGGCCTTCCACGTCGGCCTTGTTGGCGAAGTACAGGTAGCGGCGGTTGGCCTGGGATTCGCCGGCGAAGGCGTCCTTCAGGTTCTGCTCGGTCTTGGAACCCTTCAAGCTCATGGGAAGCTCCTCTCGGATGTGCGTCAGGGGGGATCGGCGAAGCGCCGATCCAGCCGGTGTCGGCCCCGTCGCCGGGACTCGAACGACAACACCCTAACAGGCCGTGTGGACGTGTGCCAATACAAAGCGTCAATGCTTTGAATAGAAACCTGCTATTCGGTGGTTAACCCTCATAGCGGAGCCAATCCTGCATCAAGCCGCCTGCAGGCCCAGCCACCGCAGCGCGTGCGCATGTGCCCGGCCCGCCGGGTCCACCAGATCGTGCAGCACGGTGAAATGGTTCAAGCCGGGCAGTGCCTCGCACACCGGCACGGTGCTGGGGCCCCACTGGTCGCGGATCAACTGGTTCTGGCGGATGAACTCCTCGCTCTCGTCGCCACCCACCAGTGCGGCCAGCGGCCCGCGCGGGCGCGGGAAGAAGGCCGGGCTGAGGCGCCGCACCGCCGCCGGCGTGAGCTGCAGGTCGGCCTGCAGGAACGGCGTCTGGCGGATCGGCTCGAGATCGAACAGGCCCGACAGCGACAGCGCGCCGGCCAGCAGGCGCGTGGGCAGGTCGTCGGCCACCGTCTTCCAGCGGCAGGCCAGCAGCATGGCCGCCAGGTGCCCACCCGCCGAATGGCCCGCGACGACGATGCGGCGGCGGTCGCCGCCGAAGCGCGCCGCGTTGCGCCAGGTCCAGGCCAGCGCCCGGGTGGTCTGCAGCGCGATCTGCTCGATGCCCACCGCCGGACACAGCGCGTAGTTGGGCACCACCACCATCGCCCCGGCCTGCACGAAGGCCGGCGCCACGAAGGAGTGATCGGCCTTGTCGAGCGCACGCCAGTAGCCGCCGTGGATGAAGACCAGCACCGGCGAGCCCGACGTGCGGGCCGGGAACACGTCCAGCCGCTCGCCGTCCTCGTCGCCATAGGCTTCGTCAAGCTGGCAGGTCATGCGCGAGCGGGCCAGCGCCGAGGCCTCAGCCCAGCGCGGCAGCAGCACGGCGGCCTCGGGCACCCGGGCGCGGTTGTTGTATTGGGTGTCGTGCCAGGCGGCATCGTGAAGGGCCATGCGTGCTCCGTGCGTCGTTGAACGAGGACCCTGTTCTACCGCGACTCGGCGTCGTCGTGGCGGCTTCGGGTGCTGCTAGAATGCTGCCTGCACTTGGGGGTGTAGCTCAGCTGGGAGAGCGTCGCGTTCGCAATGCGAAGGTCAGGAGTTCGATCCTCCTCATCTCCACCAAGACATGATCCCGGGCCGTTCCAAGCGGTGCCGGGATTCAAGGAAAGCCCTAAGGAATCAACACCTTAGGGCTTTTTTCTTGGCTCTTTGCGCATTGGGTAGTGACAGGCGCACGCTATGAGCCAGCAGGAGGGCAACGTGGCCGGGGTACGGCGGCAGGCCGGGAACACCCTGGAGACGATCGATGCGGGAGCAAGACTGGAAGCGTTGGCTGGAGCGGCTGCAGGAGCTCAGCCCCGGGCAGCGCCAGGCGCTGATGGCGCAACTGCACACCCCGGACGAGGAGCAGTAGGTGCTCGCGCTGTTTGACCGGGTGGGCGAGTCACCTGTCATCTGCCCGCACTGTGCCGACCAGCGCGTGTTGCGCAACGGACAGTCCGACGGGCTGCAACGCTACAAATGCCGAGGCTGCGGCAAGACGTTCAATGCCCTGACGGCCACGCCGCTGGCCAGGCTGCGCCAGCGCCACAAGTGGCTGGCGCAGGCCAGGGCTCGACGAAGGCCTGATCGTGCGGCTGGCGGCCGAGCGCCTGCAGGTGGCACCCAGCACCGCGTTTCGTTGGCGCCACCGCTTCCTGCGCCTGGCCCAGCAGGCCAAGTCAGCGCTGCTCAGCGGCATCGCCGAGGCCGACGAGACGTTCATCCTTCGCTCGGCGAAGGGCCAGCAGGTGCGCGGGCGTGCACCCCGGCGACGGGGCGGCCATGCCAGCACCCGGGGCACCAGCGATGACCATGTTCCTGTTCTGGTGGCGCGGGACCGCTCGGGAGGCTGCACCGACTTCGTCCTGGGGCGCTGCCGCAAACGCGAAATCCTCGCCTCGCTCGCCCCTGTGCTGGCCACCGATGCCGTGCTGCGCACCGATGGCAGCTCCGCCATGGCCGCGGCTGCCAGCGCCATGGGCATCGAGCACCATGCCCTGAACATGAGCGCCGGCACGCGCGTGCGAGGCGCATGGCACATCCAGAACGTCAACGCCTACCACTCGCGATTCAAAGGCTGGATCCGGCGCTTCTGAACTTGTGCTCGGATTATTGATGGTGCTGCTGCGCGATGTCGCCGTCGGTGAAGCTCACATCGGCCACGGCTACGTAAAGGGCAAAGACAAGAAGCTCAATGTCTCCTTCTTGAGCGACAAACTCTGTGACCGAGCCGGTTGCAGGACGGACATCGACGGTGCCCGCGCCAGTGTTGGCTTGTCGGCAGAGAACATCCGGAAGGTACTGGCCGGCGCCGCTTCACGCTTCGAGGACCATGTCGCAGCCATTGATCCAGCCACCGGAGTGGCAGATCACCAAGCAACAGCCAACCGACTGGCTCCGTCGGCTGCGCTGCCGATCAACTTAGACGGCGTCGCGTCGGATGCGACGGCTTGACGATGTGGCGTGTGGATGGGTCGCGGAAACCGAATCAGCGACGCCGTCCATGACCGTTAGCGTATCGAAACGTCCAACATCGTCTTCCACTCAAAGAGTGGTACAGATATGGGTTGAACGCAGGAGCGAACGCCAGAAGCAGAAAAACCCCAAGTGAATCAATCACTTGGGGCTTCTGGTCTGGCGGAGTCGGAGGGATTCGAACCCTCGATGGAGTTTTAAGCCCCATACTCCCTTAGCAGGGGAGCACCTTCGGCCACTCGGTCACGTCTCCAGGGCAGGTGCCGCATTCTAGCCCAGCAAAACACCGGTTTTGCCGGCAGGCCGAATGATGATTTCACACCCGGCCTGCGCCAAGCTCATTCCAGGGTGGTGGGAGCGTCCAGGCCGAAGGCCTTGTGCAGCGCACGAACGGCCAATTCCATGTACTTCTCGTCCAGCACCACCGAGGTCTTGATCTCGCTGGTGGTGATCATCTGGATGTTGATGCCCTCTTCCGACAGCGTGCGGAACATCGTGCTAGCCACACCCACATGGCTCTTCATGCCGATGCCCACGATCGACACCTTGCAGATGCGCGGATCGGCGATGAACTGCGCCGCGCCGGTGGCCGGCACGATGGCGTTCTTCAGCAGGTCGTTGGTGCGCTGGAAGTCGTTGCGGTGCACCGTGAACGAGAAGTCGGTGCGCCCGTCGTGCGACACGTTCTGCACGATCACGTCGACGTCGATGTTGGCCTCGGCGATCGCGCCCAGGATCTGGTAGGCGATGCCCGGCTTGTCGGGCACGCCGACCACGGTGAACTTGGCTTCGTCGCGGTTGAACGCGATGCCCGAGACGACCGCTTGTTCCATTTTCTCGTCTTCCTCAAAAGTGATCAGGGTGCCCGAC
>JAURXG010000578.1 GCA_030654555.1 Aquabacterium sp. | reverse complement strand
GCGACACCTTGGTGATCGCCACCGGCGCATCGGCCAAGTACCTGGGCCTGCCGTCGGAAGAGGCCTTCATGGGCCGCGGCGTGTCGGGCTGCGCCACCTGCGACGGCTTCTTCTACCGCGGCGACGTGGTGGCGGTGGTCGGCGGCGGCAACACCGCGGTGGAAGAAGCGCTGTACCTGAGCAACATCGCCAGCACGGTGCACCTGGTGCACCGGCGCGACAAGTTCCGCGCCGAGGCCATCATGATCGACAAGCTCAACGAGAAGGTGGCCGCCGGCAAGATCGCGCTGCTCCTGTTCTCCACGCTGGACGAGGGGCTGGGCGATGCCAGCGGCGTGACCGGCGTGCGGCTGAAGAACGTCAACACCGGCACCACCGAAGACCTGGCGCTCAAGGGCTGCTTCATCGCCATCGGCCACCAGCCCAACACCGACATCTTCAAGGGCCAGTTGGAGATGAAGGACGGCTACATCGTCACCCGCACCGGCTTGAACGGCTTTGCCACGATGACCAGCGTGCCGGGCGTGTTTGCCGCCGGCGACGTGCAGGACCATGTCTACCGCCAGGCCATTACCTCGGCCGGCACCGGCTGCATGGCGGCGCTGGATGCGCAGCGCTTCCTGGAACAGCAATCCTGAGTCACTGATCCTCGGGTTTTTCTGGCTATAATCGCGGTCTTTGCCGAAAAGCAACCGCGTTTCTTGCGTCGCAAGATCTGCGGTCATTCGAAGGCAACCCTAAGGGCAACCATCAAGGAGCCAGGCGCCGCAAGCGCCGGCCCGCTCCCTGCGCTGGTTGCCGTGCCTGCAACAGTCAAGTATCTGGAGAAGCGTCATGGCACGCGTCTGTCAAGTCACGGGCAAGCGCCCGATGGTGGGAAACAATGTCTCCCACGCCAACAACAAGACCAAGCGTCGCTGGTTGCCGAACCTGCAATACCGCCGCTTCTGGGTCGAGAGCGAGAACCGTTGGGTGCGCCTGCGCATCACCAACGCCGCGCTGCGCCTGATCGACAAGGTCGGCATCGACCAGATCGTGGCCGATCTGCGCGCCAAGAACGCGCTGTGATCGCGCGCTAACCTCAAGCAACCCAGGAGCACACCATGGCAGCCAAAGGCGGACGCGAAAAGATCAAGCTGGAATCCACCGCGGGTACCGGTTTCTTCTACACCACCAACAAGAACAAGAAGACCACGCCGGAGAAGCTCGAATTCATGAAATTCGACCCGAAGGCACGCAAGCACGTGCTGTTCAAGGAAATGAAGCTGAAGTGATCGGCTGATTTCACCGCACGAGACAAAGCCCGCTTCGGCGGGCTTTTTGCTGGGCGCTGCACGGTCGGCGGGCTAGGCGTCGGGGCCGCCGCCAGGCGCCCTCTCCCGCGAGGCCCGGCCGCAAGGCGCGATCGCGTGGCCATGAAAAAGGGCCCCGAAGGGCCCTTGGTTCATGCAGGCGCCGAGGCGCGTCAGGCATGTGCCGAGCGCAGGCGCATCGAGAACTGTTCCAGCGCCACGATGCCGCTGCTCTCGGCCTTCTTGCACCAGGCCTGCAGATCGACCACCAATTGCTCGGCCGACACGTTGGTGCGCGTCCAGAGCTGGCGCAACTCTTCGCGCATGGTCACCAGCTTGGCCAGCCTGGGGCTGTCGTCCACGGCCTTGGCCAGCTGCGGCAGCACGTCGCTGGGGATCTTCTCGGCGTCACGGTGCAACCAGCGCTGGGCCAGCTGCAGGTCGGCCAGCTTGGCGTTGGCGCCTTGCTGCTTGACCCGCTCGAGCTCGGCGGCACAGGCGGCGCGCAGCTCCAGCGCGTACTTGGCCATCACCTCGTAGCGGTTGGCGATGATCGCCTCCAGCGTCTTGGCGTCGGCCTGCGGCTTGATGGCGCCCAGCTTGAGCTGCGGCACGGTCTTGCGCGCCTTGGCCAGCCCCACCATCTCCATCGCGCGGATGTACATCCAGCCGATGTCGAACTCGAAGGGCTTGACCGAGAACTTGGCCGAGGTGGGATAGGTGTGGTGGTTGTTGTGCAGCTCTTCACCGCCGATCACGATGCCCCAGGGCGAGACGTTGGTCGACGCGTCGGGGGCCTCGAAGTTGCGGTAGCCCCACCAGTGGCCGATGCCGTTGATGATGCCGGTGGCCATCACCGGGATCCACAGCATCTGCACCGCCCACACCGTCAGGCCGATGGCGCCGAAAATGGCCAAGTCGAGGATCAGCATCAGGCCCACGCCCTGCCAGCTGTAGCGGGTGTAGAGGTTGCGCTCGATCCAGTCGTCGGGCGTGCCCTTGCCGTACTTGGTGATCGTCTCGGCCACCTTGGATTCGGCACGGTACAACTCGACGCCGGTCAGCAGCAGCGCCTTGATGCCGCGGGTCTGCGGGCTGTGCGGGTCTTCTTCGGTCTCGCACTTGGCGTGGTGCTTGCGGTGCACCGCCACGAACTCCTTGGTGACCATGCCGGTGGTCAGCCACAGCCAGAAGCGGAAGAAGTGCGAGGGGATGGCATGCAGATCCAGCGCCCGGTGCGCCTGGGCGCGGTGCAGGAAGATCGTGACTCCGAGGATGGTGAAGTGCGTCATCACCAGCGTCACCAGCAGCACCTGCCACCACGTGGCTTCGGCCCACAGGCCATGCGCCAGCCAATCGACCAGCGCGAACCACACGGAAGAAATCTCGTTCATGTAGGAAACCTTGTCCGCCCAAAAGCAGGCGATCTTTCGATTCTAAGCGAGGGGGACCCCTGGCCTGGCGGGGATTTTGCTTAGGCCACCCCCGTCAACGCGTCAGGTGGGGTCGATACGGTCGGGTGCAATGGCCCCGCAGGACGATGGCCCCCATCGCCCGGCCGTCGTGCCGGTCAGCGCCGCTGCCAGACCGCGGCAAAGAAGCCGTCGGTGGCATGGCGGCTGGGCCACAGGCGCAGGTAGCCGTGGTCGACCAGCTCGTCGGCACGCGCCACATGCGCGGCTGCCAGCGCCTCGTTGGCCGGCAGCGGCATGAAATCGGGGTGCTCGGCACCGAAGGCCTCGGCGACGTCCTCGTTCTCGTCGCGCAGCAGGCTGCAGGTGGCGTAGACCAGCCGGCCGCCCGGCTTCACCAGCCGCGAGGCGCTGGCCAGGATGGCCTTCTGCTTGACCTGCAGTTCGGTCACCGCCTGCGGTGACTGGCGCCACTTCAGGTCGGGGTTGCGGCGCAGCGTGCCCAGGCCCGAACAGGGCGCGTCGACCAGCACGCGGTCGATCTTGCCGGCCAGGCGCTTGACCCGCTCGTCGCGCTCGTGGGCGATCTGCGCCGGGTGCACGTTGGACAGCCCGCTGCGCGCCATGCGTGGTTTCAGCGCATCCAGCCGGTGGCCCGACACGTCGAAGGCGTACAGCCGGCCGGTCGAGCGCATCGCCGCGCCCAGCGCCAGCGTCTTGCCGCCCGCGCCAGCGCAAAAGTCGACCACCATCTCGCCGCGCTTGGCATCGACCAGCAGCGCCAGCAGCTGGCTGCCCTCGTCCTGCACCTCCACGACACCGCGCACGAAGGCCTCGAAGTTCTGCAGCGCCGGCTTGCCCGGCACGCGGATGCCCCAGGGCGAGAACGGTGTCGGCGCGCAGCGCAGGCCGGCCACGCTCAGCGACTGCAGCACGTCCTCGCGCTTGGCCTTGAGCACGTTGACGCGCAGGTCCAGCGGCGCGGGCTCGTCCAGCGCGGCCACCAGCGGCCAGAAGTCCGCCTCGCCCAGCTGCGCGCGCAGTGCCGAGGCCAGCCAGTCGGGCAGGTTGTGGCGGAACTTCTCGGAGAAGCCGGCCGGGTCGATGGCCTTGACCTGCTGGCGCCACTGCGCCTCGTTGCTGCCCAGCGCGCCCTTGAGCAGGTTGGAGTCGCCCGACCAGGCCAGGATGGCGAGGCGGCGCTCGAGCGCGCCGGTGCCGCTTTGCGCCAGGTGCTGCAGCAGCGGGCGGCGGCGCAGCACGGTGTAGGCGGTCTCGGCCAGCGCGTGGCGCTCACGCGGACCGAGGTTGCGGTGCTTGCGGAAGAAGGCCGAAACGATGCCATCGGCCGGTGCGTCGAGCTTGAGGATCGCACGCAGCAGTTCGGTGGCCAGGTCCAGCAGGGCGGTAGGATGCATCGCCCGATTATCCCCGCCCGCCGCGCGGCCCCGCCCGACCATGCCGTCCGACCTGCCGCCGCTGCCCGAAGTGCCCGTCGGCCACTACCGCCACTACAAGGGCAACGCGTACGCCTTGATCGGCGTGGTGCGCCACAGCGAGACGCTAGAACCGCTGGCGCTGTACCGCCCCTTGTATGGCGAAGGCGAGCTGTGGGTGCGGCCGTATGCGATGTTCTTCGAGACGGTGGTGGTCGACGGCGTCGCGCAGCCGCGCTTTGCCCGCATCGGCCCGCTGACGGCGGTCGATCAGCCCATCAGCAACTGAGACTCGCCGCCGGTGTGGCGCACCACGCCGCCCTGCACCACCAGCTGCCCCATCACGAACCAGCGCACCGCCAGCGGGTAGATCGCATGCTCGACCGCCAGCACGCGGTCGAACAGCGCCTCGGGCGTGTCGTCGGGCAACACCGGCACGGCGGCCTGGGCCACGATCGGGCCGTGGTCCAGTGTGGGGGTGACGAAATGCACCGTGGCGCCGGCCAGCTTGCAGCCGGCCTCGATGGCGCGCCGGTGGGTGTGCAGCCCGGCAAAGGCCGGCAGCAGCGACGGGTGGATGTTGAGCAGCCGCCCGGCGTAGTGGGCGACGAAGCCGTCGGTGAGGATGCGCATGAAGCCGGCCAGCACCACCAGATCGGGCGCGAAGCCGTCGATCACCCGCGCCAGTTCGACGTCGAAGGCCTCGCGGCTGGGGTGCCGGGTGTGGTCGACCAGCGCGGTGGTGATGCCCTGCTGCGCCGCGAACTCGAAGGCCGCCGCGCCGGGCCGGTTGCCGATGATCGCCACCACCTGCGCCGGCCAGCCCTCGGCGGCACAGCGTTGCACGATGGCCTGGGCGTTGCTGCCGCGGCCGGAGACCAGGATGACGATGCGCTTCATGACCGGGCGGCAGTGTACGTGGCCGGGATTGAGCGCCCCGAGGCCGGCCAAAGCCGGCTGCACCCCCGCGGGGATGCAGCAAAGTGGCAAAGCCACATTTGCTTGAGACAGAATCCGCGCTCCATTGAAGGATTGATCTGATGCGACCCCGCGTTCTCTCCGGCATGCGCCCCACCGGCGCCCTGCACCTCGGCCATTTCCACGGCGCCCTCAAGAACTGGGTGCGGCTGCAGCACGACTACGACTGCTTCTATTTCGTGGCCGACTGGCATGCGCTGACCACGCACTACGAAGACCGCGAGGTGATCGAGAAGACGGTCTACGACATGGTGATCGACTGGCTGGCCGCCGGTCTCGACCCGGAGAAGAGCACCATCTTCATCCAGAGCCGCCTGCCCGAGCATGCCGAGCTGTTCACCTTGCTGGCGATGGGCACGCCGCTGGCGTGGCTGGAGCGCATGCCCACCTACAAGGACCAGATCGAGAAGCTGAAGGACAAGGACCTGGCCACCTACGGCTTCCTGGGCTACCCGCTGCTGCAGGCCGCCGACATCCTGATCTACAAGGCCAGCTACGTGCCGGTGGGCGAAGACCAGGCGCCGCACGTCGAGATCACCCGCGAGGTGGCGCGGCGCTTCAACCACCTGTACGGCCGCGCCGCCAACCATGCCGACCAGGTGGCCGCCGCGCTGGCGGCCATGGGCAAGGACGACGCCCGCTACATCGAGAAGCAGCGCAAGGCCTATGGCCAGGACGGCTCGACCGAGGCGCTGGCCAAGGGCGAGGCGCTGGTGCGCAAGGTGCTGGCCGCCGAAGCGCTGACCGCCGATCAGGCCGAGCTGCTGCTGGGCCACCTGAAAGGCAGCGGCAAGACCATCCTGACCGAGCCCGGCGTGCTGCTGACCGAAACCAGCAAGCTGCCCGGCCTGGACGGCGACAAGATGAGCAAGAGCCGCGGCAACATGATCGCCATGCGCGACGAGCCGGCCGTCGTCACCCAGAAGGTGCGCGGCATGAAGACCGACCCGGCGCGCGCCCGGCGCACCGATCCGGGCAACCCGGAGAAGTGCCCGGTGTGGGAGTTCCACAAGGTCTACACCGACGCCGACACCCGCGACTGGGTGGTCAAGGGCTGCACCACCGCCGGCATCGGCTGCCTGGAATGCAAGCAACCCGTGATCGACGCCATCCTGCGCGAGCAGCAACCCTGGCGCGAGCGCGCCGAGGCCTTCCTCAGCAACCCCAAGCAGGTGCACTGGATCGTCGAGATGGGCACCGAGCGGGCGCGCACCGTGGCGCGGCAGACCATGAAGGACGTGCGCGAGGCGATGGGTCTGAACTATTGACCCCCCGTAGCGCCTTTGGCGCTCCCCCCAGGGGGCCGAGCCAGGCTGCGAAGCCCGGCGCGGCCTGCAAGGCACCCCAGTGGCCCGGCGGAGCCGGATCGGCGGCGTCCGCTTGGTCAGCCCAGCGGTAATGTGGCCGACGCGCCGACGCCCAGGCCATGCACCTCGACCCGGTTGCGGCCGGCGTGCTTGGCCTCGTACAGCGCCTGATCGGCCTGGCCGTAGAGCCGGTCGCCAGACAGGCTGACCTGGGGGTCGGCCACCGCCACGCCGGCCGACACGGTGATCTTCACGGGCTGGCCGTCGGCCACCGTCACCTCCATCGTCTCCACCGCGCGGCGGATCGCCTCCACCAGCCAGCGTGCGCCGGCCACGTCGGTGCCCGGCAGCACCAGGCCAAACTCCTCGCCGCCGGTGCGCCCGAACACGTCCGAGGCGCGCAAGCGCCCGCGCACCACGTCGGCAAAGGTGCGCAGCACCGCATCGCCCGCACGGTGGCCGTGCTGGTCGTTGACCTGCTTGAAGTGGTCCAGGTCCAGCAGCACGAAGGCCACCGGCGCGCCGTTGCGCCGCGCCCGCTGCAGTTCATGCTCGAGCAGCGCATCGGTGGTGCTGCGGTTCCAGCAACCGGTGAGGCCGTCGTGGGTGGCCATCTCCTCCATCTGACGGGCCACGCGCTCGAAGACCGCCAGCACGAAGCCGAAGCCCGCACCCAGCAGGCAGATGAACGACACCAGGAAGGTCAAACCCTGGCCCAGGCTGGCCTGCATCAGGTCGCCATAGTCCTCGGGCGTGCTCAGCGCGTGCCAAGCGCGCACCAGGTGGCTGGCTGCGGCCAGCGCCAACGTCAGCGCCACGGTGCGCAGCGAGCGCTCGGCGCGCCAGCCATGGCGCACGATCAGCACCACGCTGGGCACCAGCAGCGCCATGTAGACCAGCGACATCACCGCGGTGCGCCGGTACAGCGGCCAGTCGAGCATCAGCACCAGCGCCAGCCAGATCAGCGGCTGCACCTGCCACAGCGCCCGGTGTCCGGGCGAATCGATCAGCATGATGCCGAGCGCCTGCGCATACAGCGCCAGGCCCAGGCAGATCAGCGCATTGCCCAGCACCACCGACAGGTCCACCGGCAGCGCCGCGCGGGCCGCCAGCGCGGCAAACCCGCCCAGCAACGCCCAGCAGCCCAGCGTCCAGCGGCGCAGCTCGGGGCGCGCGCGCAGGCCTCGCTGCGATACCCCCAGCTCCAGCGTCAGCAACAGGAAACCCAGCAGCAGGGCCAGCATCAGGGTGGGGATGTGCAGCATGGCGGCGGGCGCGGGCACAGGCGAAGGCGCGAGTATGCATGGGCCGCCGGCGCGCCCAGCGCCAGCGCCGCCCAGGCCGATGCCGATGCTCAGGCAGCATCCCCGCGCTTGCCACGCACCCGGGCCTGGGCGGCGCGGCCACGCGCCTTCCACTGCGCCAGCTGCTCGCGCCGTTCGAGCTGCGTGAGGCTGTCGCGCCGGGCCTCGCGCAGCAGCTTGTGGAAGTTGCGCAGCCGCGGCTCGTCCACCGCCTCGCGCACCGCGCAGCCGGGCTCCTGCTGGTGCTGGCAGTCGCGAAAGCGGCACATCGGCGCCAGCCGCGCCACGTCGCCGAAGGCGTCGGCCAGCTGGTCGGCGTCTTCCACGTCGAGCCGCAGCGCGCGCAGGCCCGGCGTGTCGATGACGCAGGCGCCGCCCGGCAGCGGCAGCAGCGTGCGCACCGTGGTGGTGTGGCGGCCGCGGCTGTCGTCGGCACGCACCGCGCCGGTGTCGCGATCGGCCTGGCCGCTGAAGGCCAGCGTCAGGCTGTTCGCCAGCGTGCTCTTGCCCGCGCCGCTGCTGCCCAGCAGCACCAGCGTCTGCCCCGGCTGCAGCCAGGCGGCCAGCGCGGTGGCCGCCGAGCCCTGGCGCACGTCCATCGCCAGCACCGGCATGCCGGCCGGCAGCACCTCGCCCGCCTCGGCCAGGCGGCGCGCGGCCAGCTCGGGTGTCACCGTGTCGGCCTTGCTCAGCACCAGCACCGCCGCCACGCCCGCCAGGCGCACCAGCGCCAGGTAACGCTCGAGGCGGCGCAGCTGGAAGTCGTGGTCCAGCCCCATCACCAGCAGCGCGGTGTCGACGTTGCTCACCAGCACCTGGCGGTGGATGCCACCCCGGGCGTCGTTGGCCCGCCCACCGCTGGTGCGGCGCACGATGCGGCGCCCAGGCAGCAGCCGGCAGGTGATGCAGCAACCGCCGGGCTCGTCGGCCCGGGCCAGCACCCAGTCGCCGACCGCCAGCGCCTCGTCCTGCGCCTGCAGATCACGCTGCAGCGCGGTGCTGCAGCGCGCGCGATGCGTCTGGCGGCCATCGTGCAGCAGCAGGTGCTCACGCTGCACCTCCACCAGCCGCATCGGGCGCGCCTGGGGGTCGGCCACGCCGCAGGCCAGCTGGGCCCGCATGGCCTCGCCCAGCCCGATGGTCGACAAGGCCTCGAAATCGATGTGCTCGATCATGGAATGTTCAATCCTGAACGCCGGACGGCGCGGTCGCACGGCGGCGACACCGAACCGTCCAGCCAACGGCAGCGGCGCCGCAACGGCGGGGGCTGCCAGACAGCGGCTGCGCCAGGCGCAGGCCGCCAGCGGTGGCGGGGGTCGGATTCGCGGGCGCCGAGGAGCGGCGCTGCAGGGATCAGCCGGCGGGGGGCCGGACGATGGGCGCCGGCAAGGCGCCCGGGCGGCGCAGGATCAGCGCGCGCGAACCGACAAGGCGGCAATGGCGATCTGGGTCATGGCACTCTCCTTGAAGTCGGTGGATGAAGAACCCAGAGTGTCCGCGGGCAGCGGCCAGTGCGTCAAGCACCCGGTGTCGCCCAGCCGCCCTGGGCGTTCGCGGTGCCGCTGGCGCGCATCAGTCGTGACGCACTGCACGCAGCGCTTGACCGATCTCAAAACCCGCGTCGCACACAAATCAAGGGAAAACCCTATACTGCACTGCAACATGAACCCAACCCGGGTTCTGCAACACGACGGAGTAATCCTCATGACCAGTGCTTCGATGACCTTCGGCCGACCGGCGCGCCTGACCATCCCCCGTGGCTCGCTGTGGTTCGGCAATCTGGCCGCCTTCCTGATCGAGCGCCTGCGCCGGCTCGACCGCTGGCAGCTCAGCATGAAGCAGGAAGAGCCCCGCGACGCCGAAGACGTGCTGGCCTGGGCCAACCGCATCGAGAGTTCCGAGCCCGGCTTCGCGGCCGACCTGCGCGCTGCCGCGCTGCGCTCGATGGACGGCGTGGGACGCTGAGTCTCGCCAGCCCACCCCGGCAAGCCCGGGGATGCGGGCGGCCTCGACCGCCGCTACCATGCCGCCCTCGGCGTTGCCGTCTTGATGGGGTGGTGGTGGCATGAAGTCACGTCTTGGACCGGTGGCAGGCCCTGCGGTGGACCGCGGATCGTGCGACCGCCGCGCCTGGCTGGCCGGTGCCGCGGGCTGGAGTGCCGCCCTGGCCGGGCTGGGCGGCTGCGCCACGGCGCCGACCGAGCCCGCCGCTTCCGCCGCCGCTGACACGACGGCGCCGCCGGCCACGCAGGTGCTGCCGTTCTCCAGCGCCGCCACCGGTGGCGCACCCGCCGGCTGGCGGCCTTACGCGCTGCGCCGCGACCTCACCCGCACCCGCTACGCGGTGGTGCGCGATGGCCAGCGCCGGGTGCTGCATGCGCGCGCGGCGGCGTCGGCCACCGGGCTGCGCTGCGCGGTGCACATCGACCCCGCCGATTTCGGCCACCTGCACTTCAGCTGGCGGGTCAGCCAGGTGCCCGTGCAGGCCGACGTGGCGGCGGCCGAGCACGACGACTGCCCCGCCCGGCTGATCCTGGCGTTTGGCGGCGACGAAACCCGGCTGCCGCTGCGCGACCGGCTGTTCTACGAGCAGGTCGAGCTGTTCACCGGCCAGCGCCTGCCCTATGCCACGCTGATGTACGTGTGGGATGGCGGCCGCCATGCGCCCGAATCGGTGCACCGCAACCACCGCACCGCGCGCATCCAGTACCTCACCGTCGAATCGGGCCCGCAGCGCGCCGGGCGCTGGCTGCACTACCAGCGCGACGTGGTGGCCGACTACCGACGGGTGTTCGGCGAGGCGCCGGGGCCGGTGGTCGGCGTGGGCGTGCTCACCGACGCCGATGCGCTGAAGCTCGACCTCGAGGCCTGGTACGGCGACATCACGCTGGCGCGCTCGGCGCAGAGGCTGTCGGCGCCGGCAGCCACAGGCTGACCTCCAGCCCCGGCGCCGCGTTGCGCAGTTGCAGCGTGCCGCCGTGCGACGACGCCACCAGCCGGCACAGGTGCAGGCCCAGCCCCACGCCGCCGGCCGAGCGCGTGCGCGCCGCATCGGGCCGGTAGAACGGCTCGCCCAGCCGCTGCAGCGCGGTGGCGTCCACGCCGGCGCCCTGGTCACGCACTGCCAGACGCCAGCCGCCGGCATCGGCCGCCGTGCGCAGCTGCACCGGCGTGCCGCCGCCGTGGCGCAGCGCGTTGTCCAGCAGGTTGCGCACCAGCAACTGCAGGCGCGCACGGTCCAGCCACAGCGGCGGCAGGCGGGCATCCAGCGCCAGCGTGATGTCGCGCCCGCTGAAATGCGCGGCCACCAGCTCGCGCACCAGCGCGTTGAGGTCGACGGCTTCGCGCTGCAGTGCAGCCGCACCGCCGGCCAGACGCTCGCCTTCGAGCAGGTCGCCGATCAGGTCGCGCATCTGGCCCAGGTCGCGCAGCAGCGCGGCACGCTGCTCGCCCTCGTCCAGCAGCTCGGCATGCAGGCGGGCACGCGTCAGCGGTGAGCGCAGCTCATGGCTGATGGCCAGCAGCAGCCCGCGCTGGCCGGCCAGCATGTGCTGCAGGCTGGCCGCCATCGCGTTCACCTGGTCGGCCAGCTCGCCCAGCTCGTCGCGCCGCCGCGGCACGATGGGCTGTGAAAAATCGCCAGCGCCGTAGCGCAGCGCCCCGGCGTGGATGTCGTCGAGCGGGCGCAGCAGGCGCCGCGCATAGGCCCAGGACAGCGCGGTGAGCGCCAGCAGCGCCGCCAGCGTGGCCCAGCCCAGCCAGCGTGGGCGCTCGTCCCAGCGCAGGTCGGCGATGCCGAAGCGGATGCGGTGGCCGTCGGCGGTGCGGCGCTCGAGCATCGCGCGCCACTGCGGATCGTAGGGGCCATGCGCCTCGCGGTGCGGGTGCGAGGCCCACTGCAGCGCAGGCCCGTCGATGCGGATCGCCACCGGCAGGCGTTGCACCAGGGCCTGGGCGCGCGCCAGGTCGGGCGGGCTGCCGATCTCGGCGGCCAGGCGGTCGATGTAGTCGGTCACCAGCGGGCGCGCCAGCTCGCGCCAGCCGGTGGAGAACAGCTCGCGCGTGCCGGCGAAGAACACCCCCGTGGTGCCCAGCGCCAGCAGCAGGAACATCACCACCAGCCGGGCCTTGATCGAATGGCGCCAGCCGGCAGGCCAGCGCCACCGGCCATGCCGCGCCGCCCGGGGTGGCACCGTCATGCCGACTCCCGGCCCAGCGCCAGCGCATAACCGGCGTTGCGCAGCGTCTTGATGCAGTCCAGCGGCTCGAGCTTGCGACGCAGCCGGCTCACCAGCAGGTCGACCGCGCGGGTGTAGAGGTCGGCCTCGCGGCCACGCAGGTGGTTGAGGATCTGATCGCGGCTGAACACGCGCTGCGGCTCGCGCGCCAGCATCAGCAGCAGCTCGAACTCGGTGCCCGTCAACTCCACCGGCCGGCCCTGGCGCTGCACCTCGCGCCGCGCGGTGTCGATGCGCAGGCCGTCGAACTGCAGCACCGTGGTGTCGACCGGGCCCGCCACGGCCGCGGGCCTCGCACGGCGCAGGATGGTCTGCAGCCGCGCCGCCAGCTCGCGCGGCTCGAAGGGCTTGGGCAGGTAGTCGTCGGCCCCCAGCTCCAGCCCGACCACGCGGTCGCTCAGCTCGCCGCGGGCGGTGAGCATCAGCACCGGGATGTCATGGAACGGCGCAGCCGACTGCCGGATGCGGCGGCAGACCTCGAAGCCGTCCATCTCGGGCAGCATCACGTCCAGGATCACCGCGTCGAAGCCGCCGCCGGCCAGCAGCGCCAGCCCGTCGCTGGGTCGCAGCGCCGACTGCAGCGCGAAGTCGAAGCGCCGCAGGTAGGCCGCCAGCGGCGGCGCCAGGTGTTCGTCGTCGTCGATCAGCAGCAGGCGGTGCATGGGCGGGATGCTCGCACGGGCGGTGGGTGCCGGCACGGCGGGATCGCCGCACCGGCTGCAGGCTCAGCCGCGTCCCCACCCGTGGCCGCGGCCGCGGGCCATCAGCTCACGCAGCTTCTGCTGCTGCTCGGGCTTCAGGCTGTCGTAGAAGTCGGCCAGCGCCGTCACCACCGCCGGGGCCTTGTCTCGCAATGCGCCGGTCTTGCCCTCCACCAGCGCCAGCGCGCGGCTGCGGTCGAACTGCGGGCCGGCCACCAGCGCCTGCAGGTCGGCGCGCGGGTTCGGCGTGCCGGCCAGCAGCGCGGCGCGCTGGTCCTTCACCGCGTCGGCCAGCACGCCCAGGCGGGCCTGCTGGGCGGCATCCAGATCGAGCTTGTCGCTGGCCTTCTGGATGAAGCGCGCCTTCAGCTGCACGAGCTCGGCTTCGCTCATCGCGGCGTGGCTGCCGTGGTGGCGCTGGTGCGAGCAGGCGGCCAAGCCGCCGAGCAACACGCCGGTGCTGGCCAGGGCGATCAGGGTGCGTTTGAGCCAGGTCTTCATGGGGTGCTCCTAGAAGCAGGTTGAACAGGACTTCATGGTGGCCGGCATTCACCGGCCGGTCCTGTCGCTGCGGTATCGGCGTGTATCGTTTCTTGTCACCGCCTGGGTATGCTGCGCAGCGTGCACCCCACTGCCCTGCCCTCGCCGACCGGACGGCCGACCCACCCACCGGGCGATGCGTCGAGCGCGCTGGCCGTGGTGCACCGGGACCAGCGCCTGCTGGTGGCCGACAAGCCTGCCGGCCTGCTGTGCGTGCCGGGGCGCGGGCCCGAGCGCGCCGATTGCCTGGCCACGCGGGTGCAGGCCGCCTGCGCCGACGCGCTGGTGGTGCACCGGCTCGACATGGGCACCTCGGGGCTGGTGGTGTTCGGCCGCGGCGCGGCGATGCAGCGGGCGTTGTCGATCGCCTTCGCCGAGCGCCGCATGCACAAGCGCTACGAGGCGGTGGTGGCCGGCCTGCCCGCCGACGAGGCCGGCGAGATCGACCTGCCGCTGGCCGCCGACTGGCCGCGCCGCCCGCGCCAGCAGGTCAGCCACGACCTCGGCAAGCCCTCGCTCACCCGCTGGCAGGTGCTCTCGCGCGACGCGGCCGGCGGCACCAGCCGGCTGGCGCTGACGCCGGTCACCGGCCGCTCGCACCAGCTGCGGGTGCACCTAGCGGCGATCGGCCATCCGATCCTGGGCGACACGCTGTACGCGCCGCCCGCCTGGGCGGCCGCCGCGCCGCGCCTGCTGTTGCATGCCTGCCTGCTGGCCTGGGACGACGAGGCCGGCAGCCACCGCTTCAGCAGCCCGGCGCCGTACTGAGGCGCCGCCGGCAGCGTGCTCAGCGCGACGCGGCAGCGGCGGCGCCCGAGACCGCACCCGCCGCCAGCAGGGGCGCGCGCAGCCGGC
>JAURXG010000566.1 GCA_030654555.1 Aquabacterium sp. | reverse complement strand
GGCCGGCATCGTGGTCGCACTCGACGCCTACGGCCCCATCACCGACAACGCCGGTGGCATCGCCGAGATGGCCGAGTTGCCCAAATCGGTGCGTGACGTGACCGACCCGCTGGACGCGGTGGGCAACACCACCAAGGCGGTAACCAAGGGTTACGCCATCGGCTCGGCCGGTCTGGCCGCGCTGGTGCTGTTTGCCGACTACACCCACTCGCTGGAAGGCCGCGGCATGAGCGTGGCCTTCGACCTGAGCGACCCGAAAGTGATCGTCGGCCTGTTCATCGGCGGCCTGATCCCCTACCTGTTCGGCGCCATGGCGATGGAAGCCGTGGGCCGCGCGGCGGGTTCGGTGGTGGTGGAAGTGCGCCGCCAGTTCCAGGACGGCCAGATCATGGCCGGCAAGCGCAAGCCCGACTACAGCGCCGCGGTCGACATGCTCACCACCGCGGCGATCAAGGAGATGGTGATCCCGTCGTTGCTGCCGGTGGTGGTGCCGATCGTCGTCGGCCTGACGCTGGGCGCCGCGGCGCTGGGCGGCCTGCTGATGGGCACGATCGTGACCGGCCTGTTCGTGGCGATCTCGATGTGCACCGGCGGCGGTGCCTGGGACAACGCCAAGAAGTACATCGAGGACGGCCACTTCGGCGGCAAGGGCAGCGACACCCACAAGGCCGCCGTCACCGGCGACACCGTGGGCGATCCGTACAAGGACACCGCCGGCCCGGCCGTGAACCCGCTGATCAAGATCATCAACATCGTGGCCCTGCTGATCGTGCCGTTGCTGCCCGTCGGCACCGGCGCCACGGGCACCGGGCATGGTGCCGTCATGGCCCCGGCGGCCGTGGTGGCGCCAGCCACCGTTACCGCGCCTGCAGTCGTGCCGGCCGCCGTCACCGCGCCTGCGGTGGCGCCGGCGGCCCCGGCCAGCGAGGCAGCCAGCAAGTAGACCGGCGATCGCGCCGGCGCCCGCCCCCGCGGGCGCCGATCCATCCCGAAGGCCAGCCGATGGGCTGGCCTTTTTCATGGTGGGCCGCCTGCGCGTTTCAACTGTGTCGGCCTGCGCGCAGCATTCAAGTCAGGCCTCCGCGCGTCGATAGACCGAGGATGCTGCACCTTCCGAACTTCGGCTTGCCCGACCTGTCGCCGCGCACGGATTCCTGGGAGTCCATCCGCCGCCCCACGCGCCACAGCGATGAATCCCTGACGGGCACCACCCGCGCCTGGCTGCGCAAGCTGCCGGCCGGGCGACGGCCCCTGCGCTTGTGTGAGCTCCACCCTCGCCTGGCCAACCTCATCGCCTGGCACTGGCGCGAGCCGTCGTTGGTCCACGAACTGCTCGATGAACTGCTGACCGATCGACGTGGAGGTCGGGCAGGTTTTCCGCGGGCGGTCAATGTCGAGCTGCGGCGCCTGCGCGACTTCATCGACCGCACGCCCGGCGACGAGCAGGACGGCGGCTATCTCGACAAGCTGCGCCACTTCTGGTCGAGCCACTGAGCGCGGCGCC
>JAURXG010000564.1 GCA_030654555.1 Aquabacterium sp. | reverse complement strand
CTCTTCTGGGCCTTCGGCTACAACGTGCTGGGCATCCCGCTGGCGGCGTTCGGCCTGCTGAACCCAGTCATCGCCGGTGCCGCTATGGCATTCAGCAGCGTCAGCGTGGTGCTGAACGCCTTGACGCTGCGCCGGTGGCGGGGTGTTGCCGAAGGACGTGCAGTGACGTCCACCAAGCAGTTGCCCCGGAGCGGGGCCGTCCTGGGAGAACAGCGATGAGCATGAACATAGGCGAAGCCGCAAAAGCCTCGGGGGTGTCGGCGAAGATGATTCGCCACTACGAGAGCGTCGGGCTTTTCCCAGAGGCGGCACGTACCGAGTCTGGCTACCGGCAGTACACCGCCAAGGAAGTCAGCACGCTGCGCTTCATCCGTCAGTCGCGCGACCTGGGCTTTTCCATAGAACAGATTCGAGCGTTGCTCGGTCTGTGGCAAGACCGCAAGCGGCCGAGCCGGCAGGTGCGCGCGCTGGCGCAGGCCCACATCGAGGAACTCGACGACAAGCTCAAGGAGCTGCACGCGATGAAGGCCACGCTCGAGCATCTCGTGCACTGCTGTCACGGTGACGATCGACCCGACTGCCCCATCATCGACACGCTCGCCCACGAGGGAGCTGCGCCAGCGGCAACGGCGCATCACGCCCTCAGCAGGACCGTCGGACTGCAACCGGGGCGGGCCCGTCGCCGGGCGATCTGATCGACGACGCCGGCTGCAGCAAATCGCGGTCAGCGTGTCAGGTCGACCGTCAAACTCACCGGACCGCGGCCCTTGTTCGTCCACATCCAGCAGTAGTCCTGCGCCACGATGACGTTCAGCGTGTCTCAGCCAAGTGCGACTTGCGCCTGCTTGGACGGGAACACGGCCTCCTTGCCAACGTAGTAGTGGATGTTGAAGTCCACCGGCGCTCCGGTCGTGAAGCTCCAGCGCACGCCAGTCCCCACCGCCAGCTTGCCGCAGACCTCGACGAATTTACCCGCTTCGATCTGCGCCTTGTGCGCGAAGCGGTCGTCTGGCAGCCAGGCGATGTCCACGATGTGGGTCGCGGCAAAGGCCGTGCTGGAGAGCGTCACCGCCGCCAGCACGCCGCAGGTTCGGATGTGTTTCATGTTCTTGCATTCGAGGCCATGATTGCGGAGGTCTTCAATCGGTTCGCAGGAACGATGCACCGGCGGTGGCGAGATGCCAACTCGTCCATGCCAGGTACGCCACGCCGGCACCCGACACCAGGCACGTCCAGGCGCTGTCACCGCCCGTTGCCACAAGGATGCCCGTCGTCGCGCCGAGCACCGACAACAGCCAAAGACCGCCCTCCGCGAAGAATCGATCGACGCGGAGCTGCATGGCGGTGATGACGGCACCGACCCCTGCGATCAGTCCGACCGTGAGCACGGAGTGGTCGTGGCTTGTTTGCCACCAGCCGGCCGCAGCTGCAAGCAACACCACTGCGAGGACCACCGAGCCAAACAGGCCTGCGCTGCCCGCCAAGAGGCAGCGAGCGCCGATGCGCCACGCGTCGAGCGGTGCAGCGCGTTCCATGCGCAATAGCTCGAGCCGCTGCGCCGCCAGCGCCGCAGTCACCAGCAGCAGGCACTCGTGCCACGCCAAGCCGGCAGCCGCCAGAGCGACGACGAGGGCCAGCGCGATCGCGGGCGGGCCCACGGCGACCTACTGCACCACCTGCACTTCGGTGACTGTGAACTTGCCCGCGTCGTTGATGGCCTTGAACTTGATCTTGTCGCCGGCCTTCACCTTGTCGAGCATCGCCTTGTCCTTGACGACGAACACCATCGTCATTGCCGGCATGTCCAGGCTCTTGATGTCGGCGTGCTTGAGGGTCAGCTTGCCGCCCTCCAAGTCCACCTTGCGCACCTCACCGTCGGTCATGTCGCCAGTGGCGGCCTGCGCAGTCGCCTTGCCATGATCGCCATGCGTACCGTGGGCGCCTTGGTGGCTTGCAGCCCAGGCCGGCGACATGGCCGCGGCAGAAAGGACCCAAGCCAGGCCGGCAGTGCGAAAGAAGAAGTGTTGGTGATTCATGAGCGTTCCTTGGGCTTGAAGTAGCTGTTGAAAATTCGGGTGCTGCCATCGTGGGCGATAAGCAGCACGTCGTAGGGGTCCTGCCGGTTGTCGTAAGCAGGACCGTCCATCCCCGGGGAACCGAGGG
>JAURXG010000560.1 GCA_030654555.1 Aquabacterium sp. | reverse complement strand
GGCGCCGCTGATCCGCCGGCGACCAGCGGGCCACGGCGCCGCGGTGGGCGCCACGCCCGACTGAACGGCCCTTCGGGTGCGCTGCGCCCGGGCAGTTTCTTGGCAGCAGCGCGCAACGGCGCCAACGCAGCGACGCGGAATCCGGTGCACCCTGGGCCGGCGATGCCCGTCACACGAGACAGGGGCCGGGATCTTGCGATCCCGGCCCCTGTCCGGCGATGGCCATGGAGGTCTCGCTAGGGCTTGCCTGTCGGGGCCTTCGCGATGACCACGGCGGCCGCCTCAGTGCCGGTCGCTGCAGCAGACACCGGTGCCGTCGTCGTGGTGGCCGCGGCCTTGGCCGGCATGGCGGCTGCCACGGCGGCCTTGCCGCTGTAGTAGGCGGGGTACCAGGCGGTGGTGGTCAGCACGGCGGCATGCACCGCCAGCGCGATCACCGTCACGCCGCCCAGGAACAGCGGCAGACCGACCGTGGGCTTGACCACGAGCCAGATTTTTCCTTGGTTCATGTTCTATCCCTTCAATGCAGCCAGGGGGTGTAGATGTACGCCAGCAGGTGTGCCAGCGCGGCGATGAAGCCGAAGATGCGGGTGCCCTCGATGACGTGGCGATGCAGCTCCTCGCTTTCGGCCAAGGTCAACCCGGTGGGCCAGACCTTGTTCGGATCGATGTCCATTCCGATTCTCCTAGTCAATGTTTCCGTCTTAACCGTGCTGGACCCGCACGTGGGTGTGGCGTGGCTTCTGCGGCCACGTGGCTGTCAGCGACTTGGCGGTCGTTTGTAGGTTGAAGTGGGTGGTCTGAAACGGGGCATGTGTTCGTCCTCGGCGAGCGGGCCGCGTCACCCGCCCAGCGGCGGCGCCGAGGCCGCGGGCACCTCGGCATTGGCGGCGCTGTGCGAGCGCATGCCCCAGCGCCACAGCAGCTCAGTGGGCAGCGGCAGCACCAGCAGCCAATGCTCCAGCGCGCCCAGCGCCAGCATGGTGCCCACCAGCGCCAGGCCGGCGGTGTCGAACGGGCTGGCCGTCACGGTCGCCAGCTGCCACCACACCAGCACGGCCGCGCCGGTGCTGGCGGTCACCGAGAACGGGAACAGCACGTTCATCGGCGCGCGCCGGAAGTAGCTCTTCAGGTACTGCAGGTGCGGCGGCAGGAAGTTCTCGCCCAGGTTGCGCACGCCGAGAAAGATGTTGAGCTTGGCGCTCTGGCGCATCACCCACAGCGCCATGAAGGTCCACAGGCCCACGCGGTTCTCGCCGCTGCCCACGCAGGCCACCACGGCGATGGCCAGCACGATCAGCGCCAGCTCGTGGTACAGCACGGCCTGCAGCGCGAAGCCGGTGCGGCGCCAGCCGCTGGCCCCGGGTGGGCAGGCGGTGCGGCGCGGGCCGGTCACCACGCCCAGCAGGAAGGCCACCTCCTGCCAGGCCCACACCAGCAGCGCACAGGTGAAGGCGCAGTAGGCACCGGCCACGCTGGTGTCGTTGCGGGTGTGCACCAGCGCGTACAGCGCCGCGCCCAGCACCACGGTGGTGGCCTGCAGCGTCAGCGGGAAGGTGCGCGGCGGCAGGCCGTCCAGGTAGAGGATCACGCCCGTGCTGAACCACCACGCGAACAGCGTGTAGAGCAGGGGCAGGGCCAGGTCGGACATCGGCGTGGGCGAAGCGTCAGCGCGGCAGGTCCGCAGGCATCACCACGCCGGCGCCATGTGGATGGTCTCGGGCAGCGCATGGGTCTTCACCGGCATCAGGTACAGGCGGGCGAAGGTGCCGAAGGCCGCCACCGCGCAGCCGGCCTGGGTGAGCTTGCCGACCAGGCCGCCACGCGCCTTGGCCGCGTCCATCTTCCTGGACAGCCCGCACAGCCGGGTGAGGCCGGCGCGGAACGCCGGGTGGTCGGTGTCCAGCGTCAGCGGGAAGCACTGCTTGGTGATCTCGCTGGTGATGCGGAAGACCTCGAAGTCGTAGCTGTCGGCATCGAGCCCCATCGCGTCGTGCATCTCGGGGCGGGTGTGGTCGCGCACGAACATCGTCGCGTACACCGCCAGCAGGAAGAAGCGGATCCACAGCTTGTTGCCGCCCGACAACAGCTGCGGGTTGGCGCGCAGGATCAGCGCGAACGACTCGCCGTGGCGGAATTCGTCGTTGCACCAGCGCTCGAACCAGCGAAAGATCGGGTGGAAGCGCAGCTCGGGGTGGCGCTCGAGCTGGCGGAAGATCGCGATGTAGCGCGCGTACCCGATCTTCTCGGACAGGTAGGTGGCGTAGAAGATGTACTTGGGCTTGAAGTAGGTGTAGGCCTTGGTGCGCTTCAACTGCCCCAGGTCGACGCCCAGCCCGTAGTCCTTGAGCGCGCTGTTGATGAAGCCGGCGTGGCGCGACTCGTCGCGCGCCATGAAGGTCATCAGCTGCTTGATGTCGGGGTTGCGGACGTTCTTGCGGATCTCGTTGTAGAGCACGCAGCCCGAGAACTCGCTGGTCAGCGAGCTGACCAGGAACTCGAGGAACTCCTTCTTCAGCGCCGGCGGCAGCTCGCGGATCTCGCTCTTGAAGGCCTCGTCGCGCTGGAAGTGGTCGTGGTTGTTGTCGCCTTCGTACTCGGCCATCACCGCATCCCATTCGGCGCGCACCGACGACACGTCCAGCGCGTCCATCGCCTTGAAGTCGGTGGTGTAGAAGCGCGGCGTCAGCAGCGTCTGCTGGCGCGCATGGTCCATGGCCTGGTCGGGGCTGGCGATCGGCGCGGCCGCAGGGGCGGCGACAGGGTTGGCGGCAAGGGTGTTCATGCAACTCTCCTGGGGGTCAAGGGGCGACGGCCACCGGCCGCGGGGCCGCCAGCAGCTGCGCGAACAGCGCCGCATTGGTGGGGCCGAAGGATTCGAGATCGACGCGCTGCGCGGTGGCCGGGTCCTGCAGCGTGAGCCGGCCATCGGCATGGGCCACCAGCTCGAACGGTGCCTCGGCGCCCAGGCCGGCCAGCCGGCGGTGGCGCACCAGCGCGCGCAGGGCGCCGCGCAGGAAGCCGCCGCTGCCGGCGTCGATCACCTGCAGCAGGCGCGGTGCATCGCCCGGGCGCCGGGCCGCCTCGAGCACGCGGATGCTGCCGTCGGCCTGGTCTTCGAAGTGCAATGCGCGCTGCGTGAGCACCGCGGCCTGGCTGCGGGTGGACACGTCGACACCGCTGACCCGGATCGTGGCCACCGCCAGCAGCGTGGCGGCGATCAGCAGGCCGGCGGCCAGCAGCGGACCGCGCGGCACCGGCACGTCGTGGCCGTGCGGCGGGGGATGGGAATGGGTCTGGGTGCTCATGACGACGCTCAGGCAGCGTTGGCCAGCCGGGACGGGCCGTTGGCGCCGGCCCGTTGGCGCTGGTCGTTGGCGGCGGGCTGGCCTTCAAGGGTCGGGCGGTCGACCACGGTGCGCACCGGCGTCACCAGCGAATGCTTCAGCGCGTCGGCCAGCAGGCCGGCCACGGTGCCGGCCTGCGGCAGCGCGCGCAGCATCGGCTCGGTGCGGGCGAAGTGCCAGGGCCGCGCATGCGGCCACAGGTGCAGGTAGCCGATGCGGTCCTGCGCATTGAGCACCAGCGCGATGTCGCCGGCCTCGCCGCCCAGCGCATGCAGGCGGGCGGTCTCGATGCGGCGCAGCGGCAGGTTGAAGGTGACGGTGAGCACGATGCCCACGCGCATCACCAGCCGCCGGTCGGTCAGCGTGTAGATGGTGGTGCGCGCCACCATCCCCGCCAGCAGCGCGATGAAGCCCAGTGCCAGCGCCGCCAGCGGCACCGTCCACAGCGTGGTGGCCAGCGCCACGCCCAGCGCGCCGCCATCGGCCAGCGTGCTGACCAGGCGCCAGGCGATCAACACCCCGAAGTACAGCGCGAACTTGTTGACGTGGAAGCCGCGTCGCGCCAGCAGCCAGGCGTCGGGGCTGCCGCGCCACAGCAGGCGCTCGTTGGCAGGCAGCGGCGCGGGCAGGCCGGGCGCGGCCTCGTCGTCATGCTCGCCGACGTAGGGGCGCACGGCTTTCACAGCAGCGGCTCCTGGCGTGCGGGCGTGGCGTAGAGCGTGCCTGCACCGTAGTAGGCCATCACCTTGTCTTCTTCGAGGCGGGTGATGCGGTCGCTCTGGCGCAGGCCCGGCACATCGGCAAAGTGCGCCGCCAGGATCGAGCTGACCTTGACATGGCGGTGGTTGACGCGGGCGAAGTTCATCGGCAGCAGCACCGTGCGGCCGCCGCCGGCGGCGTCGACCTTCAGCTCGATGTAGCGGAAGATCGCCTCCGAGCGATCGACCCACAGGTCGACCACCGTGCCACCCACCCGGTTGTCGGCGCCCAGCACCGGCAGGCCGCGGGGGTCGGGGTCGTGGTGATCGACGTCGTAGCCAGCGGCCAGGCGCAGCGGCACGATGCGCAGCGCGCCTTCGAAGGTCATGTCGGGCACGTCGCCCCGGTTGGCAAAGGCGCCTGGCCCCACGCCGGCCAACATCGGATTGCCGATGGGCACGATCGGCGAGCCCGGCACGCGCGAGGTCATCTCGCCGCCCGCCAGCACCTGCAGCGCCGAGTTGGGCCCCGGCGCCTGGAAGGTCTCGCCGCCGGCCAGCGTGAAGGTCTTGGGCTCGGGCGTTGCCGGGAAGCCCTCGTAGCGGTGGCGGCCGATGTCGCTGCCGCTCTCGAGCGGGTAGCCCTCGCGCTTGTTCTCGCGATGCAGGTAATAGACCAGGCCTGCAAAGAAGGCCCAGAACAGGTAGAGCACGACCTGGGCAACGTCGATGTTCGCGGTGATGGCGCCGGAGTACATGGCTTTCTCCTAGGGAAGCGGGTCGGGTGTCGACGGATCGGAGTTGCAGGTCTCAGCCGGGAAACTCGGCCAATCCGAACTTGGGGGGACTGCTGCGCTCGGCGACCGCTGCGCCGCGGCTGCGCCGCACCAGCGGGCCCAGCGCGATCAGGGTGGCGAACAGCAGCACGATCTCGAGGTGGTAGACCACGCTGTAGCCGGTGACCGGGGTGTCGAGCGTGGGGCCCAGCAGGCCGCTGGTGGCCAGCGCCGAGATGCCGTCGCGCAGCCCGCCGCCCAGCGCCACCGCCACGCCCATGGCCGTGGCCTGCACCGCGCCGAACGCACCCAGCGCGATGCCGTGGCCCAGGCGGGTGGCGGCGCCGACACTGACATCCAGCCCCATCGCCTCGGTCAGCGTGGCCACGGCGAACAGGCCGCCACCCAGGCCGATCAGCACCGCGCCGGTGTAGAACACCAGCGGCATGCCCAGCGGGTGGGCAAAGACCACCGCGGCGAAGGCGGCCAGGCCGATCAGCGCGCCGTGGGCGGCCAGCCGCACCGGGTCAATGCCCTGCTGCAGGCGCCGCGCGGCCAGTGCGAACGCGGCCAACGCGCCCCAGGCGGTGAGCGCGGTCAGGGCCGAGGTGCTGCCCACGTCCAGGCCCAGGATCTGCCCGCCATAGGGCTCGAGCAGGATGTCCTGCATGCTGAAGGCGGCCGTGCCCAGGCCCACCGCCCACATCAGCCGCCGTGCGCGCGGCAGCGTGATGAAGGCCTGCCAGGACGGCAGGAACGACGGCACCACGGGCTCCTCGGTGCGCGAGGCACCACGCGGGCGACGCGGCTCCTGCTTCCACAGCGCGACGGCATTGAGCAGCATCGCCAGCAGCGCGGCACCCTGCACCACCTGCACCAGCCGCGTGCCGCTGAAGTCGCGCAGCAGCGCGCTGAAGGCCAGCGAGCTGCCGACCATGCCCAGCAACAGCGCCACGTACAGCAGGGCCACCACGCGCGGGCGGGTATCGGCCGGCGCCAGGTCGGTGGCCAGCGCCAGGCCGGCGGTCTGCGTGGTGTGCAGGCCGGCGCCCAGCAGCAGGAAGCCCAGTGCCGCGCCCGCGTGGCCCACCCAGGCCGGGCCTTCGCCCTGGCCGGTGAGCACCAGCACCGCGAACGGGATGATCGCCAGCCCGCCGAACATCATCAGCGAGCCGAACCAGAGGTAGGGCACACGCTTCCAGCCCAGCGCCGAGCGGTGCTGGTCGCTCTTGTGGCCCACCAGCGCGCGCAGCGGAGCGAAGACGATCGGCAGCGCCACCATCAGCGACACCAGCCAGGCCGGCACCGCCAGCTCGACGATCATCACCCGGTTGAGCGTGCCGTTGAGCAGCGCCAGCGCCATGCCCACCGACACCTGGAACAGCGACAGCCGCAGCAGGCGCGGCAGCGGCAGGTCGGCGCTGGCCGCATCGGCAAAGGGCAGGAAGCGTGTGCCCACGCGCGTCCAGCCCTTGATGGCCAGCGCCTGCAGCTTCATGCGCGATGCTCCGAGTGCAGCCACTGCATCGCGTGCGAGGTGTAGAAGCCGCTGGCCACGCGCTGGCTGGCGCCGGCACGCCAGCTGCCCAGCACCGCATCGCGCGCGCGCAGCCGCTCCAGCTTGTCGGCGGCCATCGGGTTGAGCCAGGGCGCGCGGTCGCCGCGCGGGAACAGCCGGCCCACGCTGATCATCGCCGCCAGCAGCGGCGTGCGCGGTGCGAAGGTGAAGTTGATCGAGCCGCTGGTGCGCTCGGCCAGCCGGGACAGCGCGGCCACCGCGTCCTCGGTGCCGTAGTGGATGACCGAGTCCATCGCCACCACATGGTCGAAGCGGCCCAGCGCCGGGTCGAGCATGTCGCCGCTGCAGAAGTGCACCGAGCCGGCGCCCAGCGACCGCGGCGCCCGCTCGCGCGCCAGCGCCACCAGCGTGGGCGAGAGGTCGATGGCCACCACCTCGGCACCGCGCCGCGCCGCCTCGATGGCCAATGCGCCGGTGCCGCAACCGGCATCGAGCACGCGTTGGCCGTGCAGGTCGGCCGGCAGCCACGACAGCAGGGTGCTGCGCATGCGGTCGCGGCCGGCGCGCACGGTGGCGCGGATGCGACCCACCGGGGCGTCGCTGGTCAGGCGCTCCCAGGCGGCGACCGCGGTGCGGTCGAAGTAATGCTCGATCTCGCCGCGGCGGGCGGTGTAGGTGGCACTGTCCATGTCAGTCGTCAATCGCATCAAGGAGCGGGGCCAGGTGCAGGCCGCGGTCTAACCAAGCAAACGCCGTGGAACCGGCTTCGCCGGGCCACTGGCGTTGCCCCCCTTGGGGGGAGGCGCCGCAGGCGCTTCGGGGGGTGGCCATCAGTCGAAGCCCAGCAGGTCGAAGATGTCGCGGTCCTTCATCGGCACCGCGCTGTACTCCTTGCCGCCCAGCCACAGGTCGGCGGCCAGGCGCATGTACTCGCGCTGCACGCGCTCCAGCTCGGGGCTGTGCTCCATCTCGAACAGCGTGCTCTTCTTCAGCCGGCTGCGGCGGATCACGTCCAGGTCGGGGAAGTGCGCCGCCAGCTCCAGGCCGATGCGGGCGTTGTACTTGTCGATCTGGTCGGTGGCCGCGCTGCGGTTGGCGATCACGCCGCCCAGGCGCACGTTGTAGTTCTTGGCCTTGGCGCCGATGGCCTGCACGATGCGGTTCATCGCGAAGATCGAATCGAAGTCGTTGGCGGTGACGATCATGGCCCGGTCGGCATGCTGCAGCGGCGCGGCAAAGCCGCCGCAGACCACGTCGCCCAGCACGTCGAAGATCACCACGTCGGTGTCCTCGAGCAGGTGGTGCTCCTTGAGCAGCTTCACCGTCTGGCCGACCACGTAGCCGCCGCAGCCGGTGCCCGCGGGCGGTCCGCCAGCCTCCACGCACATCACGCCGTTGTAGCCCTCGAAGACGAAGTCCTCGACGCGCAACTCTTCGGCGTGGAAGTTCACGGTCTCGAGCACGTCGATCACCGTGGGCAGCATCTTCTTCGTGAGCGTGAAGGTGCTGTCGTGCTTGGGGTCGCAGCCGATCTGCAGCACGCGCTTGCCCATCTTGCTGAACGCCGCCGACAGGTTGCTGCTGGTGGTGCTCTTGCCGATGCCGCCCTTGCCGTAGATGGCGAAGACTTTGGCGGTGCCGATCTTGACCGACGGGTCGAGCTGCACCTGCAGGCTGCCCTCGCCGTCCAGCCGGGGGTTGCCGGGCCGGGGGCCGCGTGCGATCTGCGACGGCGTGATGGTGGCGGTGTTCATGCGGCGGCCCTTTCAGTGGCATTTGCGGCAGCGTTGCCGGCGAGCGGGGCGAAGACCCCCTCGAGTCGGTCTTCCAGCTCTTCGCCGGCACGCCGCAGGGCGGCCAGCGTCAGGTCGTCGGTCTGCCAGTACTGGCGGTCGTGGGCTTCGAGCAGGCGGTTGGCCACCTTGGCCGAGGCCGTGGGGTTGAGCCGCGCCAGGCGCTCGCGCATCGCGGGGTCGAGCATGAAGGTCTCGGTCAGCTGCTGGTACACCCAGGGCTGCACCTGGCCGGTGGTGGCCGACCAGCCCAGCGTGTTGGTGACATGCACCTCGATCTGGCGCACACCCTCGTAGCCGCTTTCGAGCATGCCCTCGTACCACTTGGGGTTGAGCATGCGGGTGCGGGTCTCCAGCGCCACCTGCTCGCCCAGCGTGCGCACCGTGCCGCCGCCGAAGGCGTCGCGCGTCTGGTCGCCGATGTAGACCGGCGCCATCGCGGCGCTGTGGCCCTGCTTGAGCGTCTTGGCGCGCTGCACCGCGCGGCTGATGCCGCCCAGCGTGTCGAAATAGGTGTCCACCGTGGTCACGCCCAGCTCCACCGAATCGCGGTTCTGGTAGGCCAGCTCGACGCCCGCCAGCACGCTCTGCAGCAGCTGCGGCTGCTGCACCGGCCGGCCCGCGCGGCCGTAGGCAAAGCCCTTGCGGCGGCTGTAGGTCTCGGCCAGCTCGTCGCCCTCGTCCCACTGGCTGTTGTCGATCAGGTGGCCGACGTTGGCGCCGTAGGCGCCCTCGGCATTGCCGAAGACGCGCAGCGAGGCGGTCTCCAGGTCACCGCCGTGCTCGGCCTGGTAGGCCAGCGCATGCTTGCGGATGAAGTTGGACTCGGCCGGCTCGTCGGCGCTGGCGGCCAGGAAGGCGGCCTCGGCCAGCAGCTTGATCTGCAGCGGCAGCAGGTCGCGGAAGATGCCCGACAGCGTGATCACCACGTCGATGCGCGGGCGGCCCAGCTCGGCCAGCGGCAG
>JAURXG010000559.1 GCA_030654555.1 Aquabacterium sp. | reverse complement strand
CGTCGGTGATCATCGTCTCGAACAGCTTCCAGACGCCCATGCGCTGGCCGACGCGGCAGCCGGGCAGCACGTGCGGTGCGGCGCGCATGTTCGCGTGTCCGCCGGCGATGAAGATCTCGCTGTCGCCGTCGCGGATGGCCTGGGCCGCCAGCATCACCGCCTTCAGGCCCGAGCCGCAGACCTTGTTGATGGTCATCGCCGGCACTTCCAGCGGCAGGCCGCTCTTGACCACCGACTGGCGCGCCGGGTTCTGGCCCGAGCCGGCGGTGAGCACCTGGCCCAGGATCACTTCATTGATCTGCTCGCCGGCCAGCCCGCTGCGCTCGAGCAGCGCGCGGATCACGGTGGCGCCCAGCTCGGGGGCGGCGGTCTTGGCCAGGGTGCCGCCGAACTTGCCGACCGCGGTGCGGGCGGCGGCGACGATGACGATGTCGGTGCTCATGAGTGTCTCCTCGGGTAAATGGGATGTCAGTCAGCGGCCGCCTCGGAACCGGCTTTGCCGGTCCGACGGCGGCGCCCCCTGGGGGGAGGCGCCGCAGGCGCTTCGGGGGGGGTCCAGTTTCAGGCTTTCTGCTTGACGTAGCGGCCCGGCGCGGGCTCGATCACCTTGTGGCTGCGGTTGCCGTACGCCTTGGGAGCGGGCACCAGCTTGCCACCATGCTTGGCCAGCCAGCCCGACCACACCGGCCACCAGCTGCCGGGCTGCTCGGTGGCGGTCTTGAACCAGTCGTCGGCATTGGCCGGCAACTGGCTGTTGACCCAGTGGCTGCGCTTGTTCTTGCTCGCCGGGTTGATCACGCCGGCGATGTGGCCCGAGGCGCCCAGCACGAAGGTCTTGTCCTTCACGCCCTTGAGCACGCCGGTGGAGCCGTAGGCCGCCTTCCAGGGCACGATGTGGTCCTCGCGCGAGCCGTAGATGAAGGTCGGCGTCTGGATCTTGGTCAAGTCGAGCGGCTTGCCGCACACCGTCAGCACGTTGGGCTGGCGCAGCGCATTGGTGAGGTAGGTGTTGCGCAGGTACCAGCAGAACATCGGGCCCGGCAGGTTGGTCGAGTCGCCGTTCCAGTACAGCAGGTCGAACGGCGGCGGCGCCTCGCCCTTCAGGTAGTTGCCGACCACGTAGTTCCAGACCAGGTCGTTCGGGCGCAGGAAGCTGAAGGTGGTGGCCAGTTCGCTGCCCTTGAGCAGGCCGGGGCCGTTGGGCGCCTCGGCGCCGATGGTCATCTCGCGCAGCTTGACGGCCGCCTCGTCGATGAACACGTCGAGGATGCCGGTGTCGCTGAAGTCGAGCAGCGTGGTCAGCAGCGTCATCGACTTGGCCGGCGTCTCGCCCCGCCCGGCCAGCACCGCCAGCGCGGTCGACAGGATGGTGCCACCGACACAGAAGCCCAGCGTGTTGATCTTCTCGGCGCCGGTGATGTCCTGCACCTCGGCGATCGCGCGCAGTGCGCCGTGCTCGATGTAGTCGTCCCAGGTCTTGTCGGCGAGGCTGGCATCGGGGTTGCGCCAGCTGACCACGAACACGCGGTGGCCCTGCGCCACGGTGTAGGCGATCACCGAGTTGTCGGGCTGCAGGTCGAGGATGTAGTACTTGTTGATGCACGGCGGCACGAACAGCATCGGCAGCTCGTGCACCTTGGTCGTCGTCGGCTTGTACTCGATCAGCTGGAACAGCTCGTTCTCGAACACCACGGCGCCTTCGGTGGTGGCGACGT
>JAURXG010000555.1 GCA_030654555.1 Aquabacterium sp. | reverse complement strand
GGCCACAACATCCTGATCATCACCGACCGCAAGATGGACCGCGCCAACATCGCGATTCCCGCCTTGCTGGCCCTGTCGGCGGTTCACCATCACCTGGTCCGCAAGGGCCTGCGCACGTCTGCCGGCCTGGTGGTCGAGACCGGCACTGCCCGCGAAGTGCACCACTTTGCCGTGCTGGCCGGTTACGGCGCCGAAGCCGTGCACCCCTACCTGGCCATGGAAACCCTGGGCCAGATGGCCAAGGACCTGCCCGGTGAGTTGTCGGCCGACAAGGCCATCTACAACTACACCAAGGCCATCGGCAAGGGCCTGTCCAAGATCATGTCCAAGATGGGCGTGAGCACCTACATGTCCTACTGCGGTGCGCAGCTGTTCGAGGCCATCGGCCTTGAGAAGCCGCTGATCGACAAGTACTTCCGTGGCACCCCCACGCAAGTCGGTGGCATCGGTGTGTTCCAGGTCGCTGAAGAAGCCATCCGCAACCACACGGCCGCCTTTGGCACCGACCCCGTGCTGGCCGACATGCTGGAAACCGGTGGTGAGTACGCCTGGCGTGCCCGCGGTGAAGAGCACATGTGGACGCCGGATTCGATCGCCAAGCTCCAGCACGCGACGCGCTCGAACCAGTTCTCCACGTTCAAGGAATATTCGCGGCTGATCAACGACCAGACGAAGCGCCACCTGACGCTGCGCGGCCTGTTCGAATTGCGTGCGGCGGCGATGCCGGTGCCGCTTGACGAAGTCGAGCCCGCCAAGGAAATCGTCAAGCGCTTTGCCACGGGTGCGATGTCGCTCGGCTCGATCTCGACCGAGGCGCACACCAACCTGGCGATCGCGATGAACCGGATCGGCGGCAAGTCGAACACCGGTGAGGGTGGCGAGGACGCCGCTCGCTTCACACCGGTTGCGAAGGAAACCATGCTCTCCAGCGTGCTGGGCGAAGGCCGCATCGTTCGCGATTACAAGTTGCAGGCCGGCGACAGCCTGCGTTCGGCCATCAAGCAGGTCGCTTCCGGGCGTTTCGGTGTCACTGCCGAATACCTCGTCAACGCCGACCAGTTGCAGATCAAGATGGCGCAGGGTGCGAAGCCCGGCGAGGGTGGCCAGTTGCCCGGCCACAAGGTGTCCGAGTACATCGGTTTCCTGCGTCATTCGGTGCCGGGCGTCGGCCTGATTTCGCCGCCGCCGCACCATGACATCTACTCGATCGAGGATCTCGCGCAGTTGATCCATGACCTGAAGAACGCGAACCCGGCGGCGTCGATCTCCGTCAAGCTCGTATCCGAGGTCGGCGTGGGCACGGTCGCTGCCGGTGTTGCCAAGGCCAAGGCGGATCACGTCGTGATCGCCGGCCACGACGGCGGCACCGGCGCGTCGCCGCTGTCGTCGATCAAGCACGCCGGTTCACCGTGGGAACTGGGGCTTGCCGAAACGCAGCAGACGCTGGTGCTCAACCGCCTGCGTGGTCGCATCCGCGTCCAGGTGGACGGCCAGATCAAGACCGGCCGCGATGTCGTCATCGGCGCGTTGCTGGGTGCGGACGAGTTCGGTTTTGCGACCGCGCCACTCGTTGTGTCCGGCTGCATCATGATGCGCAAGTGCCACCTCAACACCTGCCCGGTGGGCGTGGCCACGCAAGACCCGGTGCTGCGCAAGA
>JAURXG010000552.1 GCA_030654555.1 Aquabacterium sp. | reverse complement strand
GCACACCTACCCGGTCTGGGAATACAAGCACATCCACGAGGCGCTGGACTACACCAAGGACAACCTGCAGAGCGTGGCCAGTCTCTACCCCGACAAGCCCATCGTCATCACCGAAGCCGGCTGGTGCACCAACAGCAACGGCCGCGGCATGCACGCCGAGCACGCGGTGCAGGCGCTGCAGGCCCTGTACTACCAGGACCTGATGGCCTGGACGCGTGAAGCCGGCCTGCTGTGTTTCGTGTTCGAGGCCTTCGACGAGAACTGGAAGGGTTCACCCGACCCGCTGGAGCCCGAAAAGCACTGGGGCCTGTTCACGGCAGACCGCCAGCCCAAGCTGGTGATGCAGGCGCTGTACCCGGACCTGGCTGCACAGGCAGCCGACGCCTGACGCTGCGTCCACGCCCATGCCGCCGTACACCCGGCAGGGCCTCACCCCAGAAAGCAAGCCATGACCCCATCCACCGCCACTGCCGCCCACAAGGTTCCCTTCGGTCAGAAGGTCGCCTTCGGGCTGGGCATGCTGGCCAACCAGATGTTCCCGGCCGCGCTGGGCATCTTCATGGTGGTGCTGGTGCAGGACATGGGCTTCCCGACCTGGATGTGGGGCATCCTGTTCTTCCTGCCGCGCGCCTATGACGCGGTCCTCGACCCGATCATGGGCTTCATCTCCGACAACACGCGCTCGAAGTGGGGCCGGCGCAGACAGTACGTGTTCATCGGCGCCATCCTGATGGGCATCGCCTTCGTGGCGATGTGGCAACTGCACCGGACCGACGGGTTGACCTACAACTTCGTCTACTTCCTGCTTTGGTCACTCGTGTTCTTCACGGGGCTGACCGTCTTCAGCATCCCCTACGTGGCCATGGGCTACGAGATGAGCGACGACTTCCACGAGCGCACCAGCATCATGGCCGTGGCGCAGTGGATCGGCCAGTGGGCCTGGGTGATCGCGCCGTGGTTCTGGGTCGTGATGTACGACCCACAGTGGTTCCCGAACGCCGACACGGCCACGCGCACCCTGTCGGTCTGGGTCGGCGTGGTGTGCATGGGGCTGGCCATGGTGCCGGCCCTGTTCCTTCCCAGCCGCTCGACCCAGGACGACACCCACCTCATCCCGCTGACCCTGGCGAACATCGGCATGGGCTTCAAGGAACTGCTGGGCGGCTTCAAGGAGGCCTTCGGCTGCGTGCCCTTCCGCAAGCTGTGCTTTGCCACCTTCCTGATCTTCAACGCCTTCAACACGGTGGCGGCGTTCTCGTTCTTCATCGTCGTCTACCACCTCTTCAAGGGCGACACCGCGGCCGCGGGCATCTGGCCCACGCTGTTCGGCAGCATCGGCGCGCTGGTCACCACCTTCGCGGTGATCCCCACCGTGGCCTGGATGTCGAAGCGGATGGGCAAGAAGAACGCCTTCATGCTCTCGCAGGGCATCTCGCTGCTGGGCTACGTGCTGCTGTGGTTCCTGATGGTGCCCGGCAAGCCCTGGATGTTCCTGTTCGCACTGCCGTTCTTCTCGTTCGGCATCGGCGGCCTGTTCACGCTGATGATGTCGATGACGGCCGACGTGTGCGACCTGGACGAGCTCGCGACGGGCAAGCGGCGCGAAGGCATCTTCGGCGCGATCTACTGGTGGATGGTGAAGCTCGGCTTCGCCGTCGCCGGCCTGCTCAGCGGCGCGATCATGGCGGTGGTGGCGTTCACCCCGGGTGCCGCCGTGCAGCCCGAGGGTGCCGTGGACGGCCTGCGGCTCTTCTACTCCGGCGTGCCCATCGTCGGCACGGCGCTGGCCATGTGGATCATGCGCAATTACGACCTCGACGAGCAGCGTGCCATGGAGGTGCACGCCGAACTGCAGCGTCGCAAGGCGCCTGTCACCCCGGCGCCTTCGCAGGGCTCGCTCGGGTGGCCGACGCTGAAGGATCGGGGGCTGGACCTGTCGGCCATCAGCGCCTCAAACCCCTCCAGCGCCTTGCGCACCGCAGGCCTGACGCCGCAGCAGACCGCTGCCCTGTTCTCCACGGCGCGGGCGGGTCGACTGCACGGCCTGTGCTTCAGTCCCTATGTCGAGGGGCAGGGCGCCGGCGACCTGCTGTCCGAGGCGCAGATCCGCCGCCGCGTCGGCATCGTCGCGCCCCATACGCAGTGGGTCCGGTCCTTCTCGTGCACCGAAGGCCATGAACTGATCCCCAGGCTGGCCCGCGCGCAGGGCCTGAAGACGATGGTGGGCGCCTGGATCGGCCACGACCGCGAGCGCAACGAGCGCGAGATCGCAGCGCTGCTGAAGCTGGCCGATGAGGGCCTGGTCGACATCGCGACGGTGGGCAACGAGGTGCTGCTGCGCAACGAGCTGCCGGAAGAAGAGCTGCTGGGCTACGTCCGGCGCGTCAAGGCGTCGCTGCCCGGCCAGGTGCCCGTGGGCTGCGTCGATGCCTACCATCAGTTCCTGGACAGGCCGATGCTGACCGCGGCCTGCGACGTGCTGCTGCCCAACTGCTACCCGTTCTGGGAAGGTGCAGACATCGCCCAGGCACCGCTGCATCTGCAGCACATGCACGCGCTGGTGCAGCAGGTCGCTGGCGGCAAGAAGGTGATCGTTGCCGAGACCGGATGGCCCGGCCAGGGCCAGGCGGTCGCGGCCGCCGTGCCATCACCCGAGAACGCGATGCGCTACTTCATCGAGACGCAGGACTGGGCGCACCGCGACGGTATCGCGTTGTTCTACTTCTCCTCGTTCGACGAGCCGTGGAAGCTCGGGCAGGAGGGCGAGGTGGGCGCGCAGTGGGGCCTGTGGGACAAGGACGAGCGCCCCAAGTACGCGGTCTGAACGCGACCTTGGGGCGGCGGCGCGCCGATGAACGGCCTCGGCGCGCGCGTTCGATCAAGCGCCTGCGTCGAGCCTCAGTTCGGCCTCCAGGGCCTGCACCCCTTGCGGATCGAAGGCGAGGTCGGGGCAGTCCAGCCAGCCCTCGGCCGTCAGAACGCGCAGCGTGGTCGCTGAACCCCGGCGGTAGGTGCAGGGCATGCGCGCCAGCGTAAAGCGCAGCGTGCCGCCTTCGGGCAGCTCCGCGGCGTCCAGCAGCACCGGGTTCAGGTGCACCCGGCCATCACGCACCCGCAGGCCCAGCTCGCCCCAGCGGGTGAGGATCTCCTCCTTCACCTGGCCGGTCATGCCGGGCTGCTGCGCGCCGCCCTCGCCCGGCGTGTGGCTGTACGGGTCGGCCGGAAACGCGCCGTAGGCCGCCGCCGGCTTGCGGTAGCCCAGCCCATCGCGCACGCGCCGGTAGTGCGCCGCCAGCGCCGGCAGTTCGGGGGCTTGCTGGTCGGCCGCGGCGAACACCTGCTCCTGCACCGCCAGCAGCAGCTTGGCCACCATGTGCCAGTAGATGCAGCCCAGGCCTTCGTAGCCGAACATCGTGCCGGAGCGGCCGGTGAACGCGTGGTGTTGCAGCACCCGCTCGTAGGCCCCGGCCAGCGGCTGCAGCGCAGCGCCCAGATCGGCGCCGACGGCTTCGAGATCACCCCGATTGGCCAGCGCGGGGGCAAAGCGCACGGTGCCGTCGCTCTGGCGCTGCAGCAGATCGGTGCGGCCAGCGGCCAGCAGCTGCTGCACCACCGGCAGCGCCAGCGCCTCGGCGTCGAGCCGGTTGCGCTCCAGGAAGCCGGGCAGGCGCCGATCGGGGTAGAGCACGAAGCTCTGCCGCACCGGGCACAGCAGCGCGCTGTTGAACAGTGCATCGAGCAGGCGCACCGATTCGGCCGGCCCGAGCAGGCCGCTGGACAGCATCGCCACCTGGCCTTCGAGCATCAGGTAGAGGTGCGACACCTCGGCCCGGCCGGCCGACAGGTCGACCAGGTTGTAGCTGTGGAACAGGCCGTCGTCGCGGCGGCAGCGGGCCAGCGTGGCATCCACCAGCGGCAGCAGGTCGCGCGCCAGCGTGGTCAGCAGGCCGGTGGGCGCGCG
Source organism: Aquabacterium sp. (assembly GCA_030654555.1). Lineage (GTDB taxonomy): Bacteria > Pseudomonadota > Gammaproteobacteria > Burkholderiales > Burkholderiaceae_C > Pseudaquabacterium. Next base: position 504 of record JAURXG010000552.1, on the reverse strand, counting down.
TGCGGGGCTGCGGCCGGCCGCACCTTGGTAGGCGGCCGCACGCCAGGGGTCGAGCAGCGCGCCGGCGGCGTCGAGAAAGCGGCGCCGGTCGGTGGCATCGTGCACCACGCTGGTGGGCGTGGCCCGCACCAGCGCCGCGAAGCCGATCAGCGCCTGCAGCGTGGCCGCGCCCAGATCGAAGGGCCGCTCGGCGCCGGGCAGATCGACCAGGAACTGCAGGAACCGACGCAGGTGCGCCAGCGTGACCACCGACAGGCCGTTGCCCACCAGCGCATTGTTGGCATCGTTCCACTCGGGGCGCTGCGTGTGCAGCCACAGGCCACCGCCGGGCACCAGGCTGCCGGCCTTGGCCAGCACGATGATGGCCAGCTTCTCGCCCAGCGTGGCCAGCACCGGCTGGCCCTGCGGATCGCACACCAGCAGGCCGTCGGCGCCGATGCGGGCGGCGCGGTCGTGGGCGCGCTGGTTCGCCGCCGCGTCGAAGTCGATCGTGGCCTTGGGCTG
>JAURXG010000549.1 GCA_030654555.1 Aquabacterium sp. | reverse complement strand
CTGTTCAAGACCCGCACCGGCGAGCTCTCGGTCAAGGTCAGTGCGCTGCGCCTGCTGACCAAGAGCCTGCGCCCGCTGCCCGACCAGTTCCACGGCATGGCCGACCAGGAGCAGAAGTACCGCCAGCGCTACGTCGACCTGATCACCGACGAGACCGCGCGCGCACGCTTCGTGGCGCGCAGCAAGGCGGTCAGCTCGATCCGCAGCTTCATGGTGTCGCACGACTTTCTTGAAGTCGAGACGCCGATGCTGCACCCGATCCCGGGCGGCGCCAACGCCAAGCCCTTCATCACCCACCACAACGCGCTCGACCAGCAGATGTTCCTGCGCATCGCGCCCGAGCTGTACCTGAAGCGCCTGCTGGTGGGCGGCTTCGAGCGGGTGTTCGAGATCAACCGCAGCTACCGCAACGAGGGGATCAGCGTTCGCCACAACCCCGAGTTCACGATGATGGAGTTCTACGCGGCGTACTGGAACCACCACGACCTGATGGACTTCACCGAGAACGTGCTGCGCCACGCGGCGATCGCCGCCACCGGCTCGGCGCAGATCACCTACGCCGGCAAGCCGGTGGCGCTGGACGAGCCCTTCGCCCGCCTGTCGGTGCGTGAATCGCTGGTGGTGCATGCCGGCCTGAGCGACGCCGAGTCGACCGACGCCAAGGTGCTGCACGCCAGGCTGCGCTCGCTGGGCGTGGAGCCGCCCGCGCACTGGAAGCTGGCCGAGATGCAGTTCGGCCTGTTCGAGGCGGCGGTTGAGGAGAAGCTGTGGCAGCCCACCTTCATCATCGACTATCCGGTCGAGGTGAGCCCGCTGGCGCGCGCCAGCGACAGCAACCCGGCGATCACCGAGCGCTTCGAGCTGTTCATCACCGGCCGCGAGTACGCCAACGGCTTCTCCGAGCTCAACGACGCCGAGGACCAGGCCGCGCGCTTCCAGTCGCAGGTGGCCAACAAGGACGCCGGCGACGAGGAGGCGATGTACTACGACGCCGACTTCATCCGCGCGCTCGAGTACGGCATGCCGCCGGCCGGCGGCTGCGGCATCGGCATCGACCGTTTGATGATGCTGATCACCGACAGCCCCAGCATCCGTGATGTGATCCTGTTCCCGGCCTTGCGCCGGGAGAGTTGACGCCACGCGCCCCGCGTTGGCCTGCGGCAAGGAGAACCTCATGGCCGACCGCATCGACGAGCTGCCCCGCATCCACCAGGCCTGCTGGGACGAGCTGACCCGCGCCGCCCGCGACAAGGGCCATGCTTGGCGCATGATGGCCCTGGCCACCGTGGCAGCGCCCGCCGACGCTGGCGCCGCGCCGATGGCCGACCTGCGCAGCGTGGTGCTGCGCGAGGTGAACCCGCACGAGCGCACGCTGATGTTCTTCACCGACGCGCGTTCGCCCAAGGTGGCGCAGATCGCCGCGCAGCCCGCGTCCACGCTGCTGGTGTGGTGCCCGCAGCTGAGCTGGCAGTTGCGGCTGCGCGCACAGCTGGTCGTGGAGCACAGCGGGCTGGCGGTGTCGTCACGCTGGGCGCGGCTGAAGATGAAGCCCGCCGCCCACGATTACCTGGCACCGCTGCCGCCAGGCACGCCGCTGGCGCATCCGCAGCCCGAGCGCGGCACGCGCGAGCACTTTGCGGTGGTGCAGGCCCGGGTGCAGGCCATCGACTGGCTGGAACTGCACCCCGACGGCCAGCGCCGCGCGGTGTTCGACGCCGACGGCCGGGGCCAGTGGCTGACCCCCTGAGCCTGGCGGCTCAAGCGGCTTGCCCGCATGCAGGCGGGCAGATCCCTCGCCAGGCTCTCGCGAGCCCGCAGTGGGCTCGCCCGGTCCGGGCTCAGCGGCGGGTGAAGGCCGCCTTGCGCTTGTTCAGGAAGGCGTCCATGCCCTCCTTCTGATCGGCGGTGCCGAACAGCGCGTGGAACAGCCGGCGCTCGACCAGGATGCCGTCGTTCAGGTTGCCCTCGAAGGCGCGGTTCACGCATTCCTTGGCCGCCAGCACGCTGGGGCCGCCCAGCGCGCAGATCGCCGCCGCGGCGCCCAGCGCCTCGTCCAGCAGCTTCTCGGCCGGCACGATGCGTGACACCAGCCCGGCGCGCTCGGCCTCCACCGCGTCCATCATGCGGGCGGTCAGCACCAGGTCCATGGCCTTGGCCTTGCCCACCGCGCGCGGCAGGCGCTGCGTGCCGCCGGCGCCGGGGATGATGCCCAGCTTGATCTCGGGCTGGCCGAACTTGGCGGTGTCGGCGGCGATGACGATGTCGCACATCATCGCCAGCTCGCAACCGCCGCCCAGCGCAAAACCCGCCACCGCGGCGATCACGGGCTTGCGGATCGTGCGGATCGTCTCCCAGTTGCGGCTGATCAGGTCGCTGGTGTAGGCCGAGACGAAGTCGTGCTGCGCCAGCACGCCGATGTCGGCGCCGGCGGCAAAGGCCTTCTCGCTGCCGGTGATGACGATGGCGCCGATGCCGGCATCGGCGTCAAAGGCCTTGAGCGCGGCGCCCAGTTCGTCCATCAGGCCGTCGTTGAGCGCGTTCAGCGCCTTGGGGCGGTTCAGGGTGATCAGGCCGGCGCGCAGCGCACCGTCGCCGCGCACGTCGACAAGGATGTTCTGATAGGTCATGGTCGTCAGGAGGGGGAAGTGGAAGAGGCGGCCACCATCTTACGCACCGGGTGACGACCGGCCGCTACCGCTGCGCCGCCTGCAGCGGCAGCTTGTCCAGCGTCAGGTCGATCCAGTTGCCCTGCGTGTCGCGGATGACGATGCGCACCGGCAGGTACTGCAGCGAGGGCGCGATCCAGACCTCGGGCGTCAGGTCGCCGCCCTGCGCGGCGCGGCGCGGCTTGAGGTGGAAGGTGGCCACCTCGCCGAAGTCGAAGCGCAGCGTCTCCTCGCCAATCACGTCGTAGATCCAGCGCTCGAGCCGGCGGCTGATGGCCAGCGGCAGCTCGACCGAGCGGCCCACCTTCAGCCGGTCGGGCTGGGTGGTGAACAGCCAGGTCAGCTGCACGAACTGGCTGGCCTCGTCCTGCGCGCCGGGCTGGGTGGGCACCTCCTTGCCGTCGGACAGCACCACCAGCTCGGGGCCGAAGCGCAGCTGCCAGCGCCGCGGCGCGCGGAACATCACCTTCTGCTCGCCGTCGAAGCGGCGCGGCGCCAGGCCGTTCTCGGTCAGCTCGCCCTCGCTGGTGATGTGGCGCGACAGCACCGGGCCGATCGAGGTCTCCAGGTGCACCTGGTAGCGATTGCCCTGGCGCAGCCACTCCACCGACGCACTGCCTTCGACCGGGCCGCGGTAATCGCCGCTCAGCCGGTAGGTCAGGCGGGTGGACGGTGGCCATTCGAAGGGCACGGCCGAGGCGGCGGCGTTGGGCAAGGCGGCGCCGGGCGTCGACGCGGCGGCCTGCACGGCAGCGTCGGGTGCCGGGGTCGCCGCTGCCGGCGCG
>JAURXG010000545.1 GCA_030654555.1 Aquabacterium sp. | reverse complement strand
GGCGCCGGCCGCGCCCGCGGCGTCGGACGCGCCGGCCATCGTGTTGCCGCCCTCGCGCCCGCCCATCGTGCTGCCGCCGCTGGCGCTGCGCCAGCGCCGCCTGGCCAACGGCCTGCAGGTGGTGAGCCTGCCCACGCAGGGCGGCGCCACCGTCAGCGTGCAGGTCTGGTACCGGGTGGGCGGCAAGGACGACCCGGTCGGCCGCTCGGGCTTTGCCCACCTGTTCGAGCACATGATGTTCAAGCGCACGAAGCACATGCGCGACGAGATGTTCGACCGCCTGACCGAGGACGTGGGCGGCCAGAACAACGCCTTCACCGCCGAGGACATGACGGCCTACCAGAACGAGGTGCCGTCCAACCACCTCGAGCGCCTGCTGTGGGCCGAGGCCGAGCGGCTGGCGCACCTGCAGGTCGACCAGGCCAACTTCGACAGCGAGCGCAAGGTGGTGATCGAGGAGCTGCGCGAGCGCGTGCTGGCCGATCCCTATGGCCGGCTGTTCAACGCGCTGCCGCAGCACGGCTTCGAGCGCCACCCGTACAAGCGGCCGGTGATCGGCAGCGAGGCCGACCTCAACGCCGCCACGCTGGACGACGTGCGGCGCTTCCACGCCACCTACTACCGGCCCGACAACGCGGTGCTGATCGTGGTGGGCGACTTCGATCCGCCGCAGCTCGACGGCTGGGTCGACCGCTACTTCGCCCCGCTGGTCACGCCCGCCACGCCGATCCCGCGGGTCACCGAGCGCGAGCCGGTGCGCGCGCAGGACGAGCGGGTGGAGCTCAAGGCGCCCAACGTGCCGCTGCCGGCGGTGGCGCTGCTGTGGAAGGGCCCGTCGGTGACGCATGCCGATGCCGCCGCGCTGGAGGTGGCACAGGCGCTGCTGTCGGCGGGTGAGTCGTCGCGGCTCAACGAGGCGCTGGTCTACACCGCGCAGGCCGCACAGGCGGCCGGTTTTGCCACCGAGCTGTATGCCGACGGCGGCCTGCTGGCGGCCTATGCCATCGCCGCCAGCGGCCAGAAGCTGCGCAAGCTGGAAGACGCGCTGCTCAACCAGATCAGCCTGCTGGTGCGCGGCAAGGTGCCGGTGCTGGAGATCGACAAGGTGCGCACCCAGCTGATGACCAGCGTGCTGCTGTCGCGCCAGACGCCACAGGGCCTGGCCGACGCGATCGGCCGCGCGGTGCTGCTGCACGGCGACGCGCGCGAGGCCGATGCGCGCATCGCCCGGCTGCAGGCGGTGCGGGTGGCCGACATCCAGCGCGTGCTCGACCAGCATGTGCTGCGCGCCCGCCGCGTGACCATCGACTACGTGCAAGGAGCCGCCGCATGAAGCCGGTGCCGACGATGATCTCCCGCCGCGGTGCGCTGGCCACGGCGCTGGCGCTGCCGGTGGGGTTGGCCGCGCTGTCCGCGCGCGCTGCGCCGGGCGTTGACGAGCCGCCGCTGCCGCAGGCGCCGCGCCCGCTGGCGCTGCCCACGCTGCAGCAGCACACGCTGGACAACGGCCTGACGCTGGTGGTGGCGCCGCGCGAGCGCCTGCCGGTGGTCAGCCTCACGCTGCTGGTGCGGGCCGGTCCCGAGGCCGACCCGGTCGGCCAGCCCGGCGTGGCCGCGATGACCGCCGCGCTGTGGCCCAAGGGCGCCACCCGGGGCGGGCGGCGCGTGGGCGCGGCCGAGCTGGCACGCCAGGCCGAGGCACTGGGCGGTGCGCTCGACGCGCGCAGCAGCTGGGGCGCCAGCACGCTGACGATGACGGTGACCACGCAGCGTGTGGGCGAAGCGCTGGCGCTGATGGCCGACGTGCTGCGCCGCCCGCTGCTGGCCGCCGACGAACTGGAGCGCGCCCGCGGCCAGGCGCTGGATGGCCTGCGCGTCACGCTGGGCAACCCCGGCGAGGTGGCCACGCTGGCGCTGCGCCGCAGTTTCTGGGGCGACGTGCCGCATGGCCGCGTGGCGCCGCCGGCGGCGGTGCAGCGCTTGCAGCGCCAGCACCTGCTGGCCTTCCAGGCGCAGTGGGTGCGGCCCGACCGGGTGGCGCTGGTGCTGGCCGGCGACATCACGCCCGAGCAGGGCCGCGCGCTGGCGCAGCGCCTGCTGGGCGACTGGCGTGCGCCGGCCGACGCCGCGCCCACGCTGGCGCTGGCCGCGCCGGCCTCGCTGGCCAACCCGCTGGTGCTGATCGACATGCCCGGCAGCGGCCAGAGCGGCGTGGCGGTGGCCGCGCCCTTCGTGGCCAGCGGCGCGGCCGATCGCCGCATCGGCCTGGTCGCCAATGCCGTGCTGGGGGGCGGTTATTCGGCGCGGCTCAACCAGGAGGTGCGCATCAAGCGCGGCCTGAGCTACGGCGCCTTCAGCAGCGCCGAGGCCTTTGCCGCCGGCGGCATGGTCAGCGCGCAGACGCAGACCAACCACCCCAGCGCGGCCCAGGTGCTGCAGCTGTTGCGCGGCGAGATCACCCGGATGGCCGACGCCCCGCCCGCGGCCGACGAACTGGCCGCGCGCCAGGCCACGCTGATCGGCAGCTTCGGCCGCCGGCTCGAGACCACTGCCGGCCTGTCGGCGCTGGTGGTGGGCCAGCTCGTCAACGACCGCCCGCTGGCCGACCTGGCCGCGCATGTGCCGCAGATCGCGGCCGTCACGCCGGCGCAGGTGCAGGCCTTTGCGCGCCAGCACTGGGCCGCCTCGGCGCTGCGCGCGGTGGTGGTGGGCGACCTGGCCGCCGCCGGCGACAGCCTGGCCGCACTGGCGCCGCAGGCGCTGCGCCTGACGATGGCCCAGCTCGACCTGGAGCGGACCGGGCTGCGTTGACCCGCCCGACCCCGCGCGCTGGACGATCCCCCCGCGAACGGGGCGGATCGCCGGCCACGATCGCCGCTTGAAGTCCGGTCGCCCGGGTCCATCTGCAGCGGGTGATCACGCCCCCCGCCAGCACCGCCTGGCCGCTGCTGGCCCTGGTGTTGGCCGTGCTGCTGGGCATCACCGCGGTGCTGGCGCGGCCGTGGTGGACCGAGCGGCGACGCCAGCGCCAGCGTGCCCAGCCCTTTCCACCCGCCTGGCGCCGCATCCTGCGCCAGCGGGTGCCGGCGGTGGCGCGCCTGCCGGCCGATCTGCAGCAGCGGCTGAAGGGCCACATCCAGGCCTTCGTCGCCGAGAAGCCGTTCATCGGCTGCGCGGGGCAGGCCATCACCGACGAGGTGCGCATCACCATCGCCGCACAGGCCTGCCTGCTGCTGCTGGGCCAGGCCCGGCCCGACTACTACCCGCAACTGCGCCAGGTGCTGGTCTACCCCGGCGCCTTTGCGGTCGACCGGGTCGAGCCCCGGCCGGGCGGCGTGGTGCACGAGCAGCGCCAGGCGCTGGCCGGCCAATCGTGGGCGCAGGGCCAGGTGCTGCTGGGCTGGGGCGAGGTGCTGGCCGGTGCGGCCGATCCGGCTGACGGGCAGAACGTGGTGATCCACGAGTTCGCGCACCAGATCGACCAGGACAAGGGCGTGGCCGACGGCCGTCCCTGGCGCCCCACGCGCGGGCTGGGCCGGCGCTGGGCGCAGGTGATGGACGAGGCCTTCGCGCGGTTGCAGCAGCAGCCGTCGGACGTGATCGGCGCCTATGCCGCCACCGAGCCGGCCGAGTTCTTCGCGGTGGTCAGCGAGCGGTTCTTCGAGCAGCCGCAGGCGCTGGCCGCCGAGGCGCCCGCGGTGTACCGCGAGCTGGCGCTGCTCTACCAGGTGAACCCGCTGGCCTGGTAACTGGCCTGGTGGGGACCGGGTGCTGCGGGCACCGCGGGCCAGGGTTGTCCCGAGGGCCGGCGCGGCCGTGCGCCGGCCTGTCCCGGTCTACAGTGCCAGGCACCGCATCCTGGAGACCCCATGCAACGCCGTTCCCTGCTGGCCGCCGCCGCGCTGACCCTGGCCGCGTGCGCGGCCACCGCCCAATCCGACAAGCCGCCGCTGCGCATCCTGGTGGGTTTTCCGCCGGGCGGCTCGGCCGACACCATCGCCCGGCTGCTGTCCGAGCGCCTGCCGGCGCAGCTGGGCGGGCAGGCCGTGGTGGTCGACAACAAGCCCGGCGCGGCCGGCCGCATCGCCATCGACCAGTTGAAGAACGCCGCGCCCGACGGCAATACCGTGCTGATCATGCCCAGCGGGCCGGTGGTGCTGTTCCCGCATGTCTACAAGAAGCTCAGCTACGACGTGAACAGGGATCTGGCGCCGATCAGCCAGCTGGCGGCCTTCCAGTTCTGCGTGGTCTCGGGGCCCAAGAGCGGCGTGAAGACCATGCCCGAGATGATCGCCCGCGCCAAGGCCGATCCGTCCACCGCCAGCTACGGGTCGTCGGGCAACGGCACGGTGCCGCATTTCCTCGGGCTGATGATCGGCGAGGCCGCCGGCATCGACTTCCAGCATGTGCCCTACCAGGGTGGCGCGCCGGCGATGAACGCACTGCTGGGCGGCCACATCGGCTACACGATGGACGTGGTCACCGAGGCGCTGGAGCAGCACCGCGCCGGCAAGGTGCGCGTGATCGCGGTGGCCGGCGCGCAGCGTGCGCCGCAGCTGCCCGACGTGCCCACGCTGCGCGAGCAGGGCGTGGCGATGGACGCCAGCGCCTGGTTCGCGATGTACGGCCCCGGCGGCCTGCCCGCCGCGCAGGCGCAGCGCATCAGCCTGGCGGTGCAGGCCGCGCTGAAGGAGCCGGCCTTCGCCCAGCGTTTGAGCGCGCTGGGGCTGGAGCCGATCGGCTCCACGCCCGAGCAGCTGGCCGCGGTGCAGCGCGCCGACTTCGCCAAGTGGGCCAAGCCGGTCAAGGCGTCCGGCTTCCAGGCGGATTGAGGCGCACCGATGGCCCAGCGCCCCAACATCCTCTTCATCGTCGCTGACGATCTGGGTTATGCCGACCTCGGCTGCTATGGCGGCCGCGAGGCCGAATTCGGCCCCGTCTCGCCGGTGCTCGACGGCCTGGCCGCCAACGGCATCAGGTTCAGCCAGGGCTACAGCAACTCGCCGGTGTGCTCGCCCACGCGCTTTGCGCTGATGACCGCACGCTGGCAGTACCGCCTGCGCGGCGCGGCCGACGAGCCGATCAACAGCAGGAGCCGCGGCAGCGCGGTGCTGGGCCTGCCGCCCGAGCACCCCACGCTGCCCTCGCTGCTGCAGGGCGCGGGTTACCGCACCGCACTGATCGGCAAGTGGCACCTGGGCTACGCGCCGCACTTCGGCCCGCTGAAGTCGGGCTATCAGACCTTCTTCGGGCCGATGTCGGGCGGGGTGGACTACTTCACCCACTGCGACTCGCGCGGCACGCACGACCTGTGGCTGGGCGAGGCCGAGCACCAGCAGCCAGGCTACCTGACCGACCTGATCACCGACCGCGCCGTCGGCTGGCTGGGCGAGGTGGCGCCAGGCTCGATAGCCGAAGACCGGCCGTTCTTCCTCAGCCTGCACTACACCGCGCCGCACTGGCCCTGGGAAACGCGCGACGACGAGGCGCTGGCGCAGGAGGTCAAGGACAACCTGTTCCACCTGCACGGCGGCAACGTCCACCGCTACCGCCGCATGATCCACCACATGGACGAGGGCATCGGCCGGGTGATGGCCGCGCTGCGCCAGGCCGGGGTCGAGCGCGACACGCTGGTGGTCTTCACCAGCGACAACGGCGGCGAGCGCTTCTCCGACAACTGGCCGCTGGTGGGCGGCAAGATGGACCTGACCGAAGGCGGCATCCGCGTGC
>JAURXG010000544.1 GCA_030654555.1 Aquabacterium sp. | reverse complement strand
GGCGCCGGCGCAGGCGCTGGCGCAGATCGCGCGGCACCGCACGCGGCTGGGCTGAACCCCGCCGCCCCTTGCGGCCCGGCTCAGACGGGCCGGCCTGCCGCGCCCGCCGCGGGGCGGGCCAGCAGCGCCTCGATCTGCCGGTCCTTGTCGGACCACAACCGGGCCAGCCAGTCCTGGAGGCGCGCGCGGAACGCCGGGTCCTGGTCGTAGTCGCCGGTGCAGAACTCGGGCGCGATCGGCAGGCGCTGCACCCGCACCGTCACCTGCGGCGTGCGGCCGCACAGGAAGCCCCAGAAACTGGGCGCACCGCCGGGGTAGACGATGGTGACGTCGACCAGCGAGTGGAACTTCTCGCCCATCGCGTTCAGCGCCAGGGCCAGCGCGCCGGCCTTGGGCTTGAGCAGGTGGCGGTAGGGTGAGCCCTGGGCCTGGTGCTTGGCCGGCGTGAAGCGCGTGCCCTCGGCGAAGTTCATCACGCTGGTGGGCACCAGCGCGAACTTCTCGCAGGCGCGGCGCGTGGTCTCGCGGTCCTGCTGGCGCAGCTCGGGGTGCTTGTGCAGCGCTGCGGCCGAATGCCGGCGCATGAACGGAAAATCCAGCGCCCACCAGGCCAGGCCGATCACCGGCACCCAGATCAGCTGCTGCTTCAGGAAGAACTTCAGCAGCGGGATGCGCCGGTTCAGCAGGTGCTGCAGCACGAAGATGTCGACCCAGGACTGGTGGTTGCAGTTGACCAGGTACCAGCCCTGGTAGCGCAGCTCGTCCACACCTTGCACGTCCCAGCGGGTGCGCTGCGTCAGCCGCATCCAGCCGCTGTTGCAGGCGATCCAGCAGGTGGCGATGGTGTTGAGCGCCGGATCGATGCGCAGGCGCACCACCTTGAACGGCAGCACCAGCTTGACCAGCGACAGCGCCAGCAGCAGCGCGCACCAGAACAGCGTGTTGATCACCAGCAGCAGCAGCGCGACCACGCCGCGCAGGAAGGGGGGCAGAAAACCGAGCATGGCGCGCTTTCAGTGCAGCAGGTCGTCCGGGGATCGATGCCGGCGCATTCTCAACGCACGTCATCGGGCCGACCCTGCCGCAGATCATGCCGGGTTCGGCCAGCGGCCCACCCCGGCCCCCAACACCGCCGGTTTCCCCCCGCTAATCCAGCCATTGCCCGAGGGGTGGCCATGGAACCATGGCAGCAGTCACTATTGGGGATAACGGGTGTTCGGACTGTCTCGAGGTTCTCTGCTGCCAGGCTGGATCGGTTGTGCACCGCAAGGCGCGCACACCGCGTTTGCGCTCGTGCAGCCGGGCGCCGACGGCAGGCCCGCGGTGCGCTGGACGGCGCACCTGGCCTGGGACCAGCCGGTGGCCGTGCTGCAGCAGCTGCGCCGCCGCCGCGCGCTGCACCGCCACCGCTGCGTGGCACTGCTGCAGCGCAGCCAGTACCAGTGCATGACCATGGACGCGCCCAACGACGTGCCGCGCGACGACTGGGCCGCCGCCGTGCGCTGGCAGCTCAAGGACACGGTGGACTTCGCGGTCGACAGCGCCGCGGTGGACGTGCTGGCGGTGCCCGAGGGCACCAGCTACCGCGCCCAGCCGCAGTTGATCGCCGTGGCCGCGGCCGACAGCGCGGTGCGCCCGCTGGTGGAGCAGGCCGACGATGCCGGCACGCCCTGGCAGGCCATCGACATCGCCGAGACCGCGCTGCGCAACCTCAGCGCACTGGTCGAGCCCGAGGGCCGCGCCCAGGCGCTGCTGCACTGCCAGGCCGGGCATGCCACGCTGGTGGTCACCTACGGCGGCGAGTTGCTGTCCACACGCCAGATGGAACTGACGCTGGCGCTGCCCGACGACGCCGACCCGGCGCAACGCCAGCATGCCTACGACCAGGCCGGCCTGGAGCTGCAACGCACGCTCGACGGCATCGAACGCGCCTTCGGCCAGGTCACGCTGGCGCGGCTGCTGATCACGCCCATGCCCGGCGTGCAGGCGCTGTGCGACCACCTGTCGCCGCTGCTGTACGTGCCGGTGGCCCCGCTGGCGCTGGACGAGGTGCTCGATTTCAGCACCGTGCCCGAGCTGCTGGCCGACCCCGCGCTGCTGAACCAGCAGCTCTGTGCCATCGGCGCCGCGCTGCGCGCGCCGGCCTGATCCGCATCGCCGCCACACCATGGCCCAGCAGCTCAACCTGTTCGACCCCCGCTTCGCACGGCAGACGCTGCGCGGTTCGGCCCGCCACGCCCTGTGGGCCATGGCCGGCGCCCTGCTGCTGGGCTGGGGCGCCAGCCAGGGCCTGCAC
>JAURXG010000542.1 GCA_030654555.1 Aquabacterium sp. | reverse complement strand
AGTTCATTCCAGCCGAAGCCCGCGGCCACCAGGCCGGCGGCTTCGCCGCTGTGATCGATGCGCGACATCAGCCGGTTGTCGGTGTGGAAGGACAGGCTCACGCCGGCGCGCCACAGCGCATGGATCGGGTGCAGCGCCAGCGAGGCGGCCGCGCCGGTGTGCACGTTGCTGGTAGGGCAGATCTCCAGGTGGATGTGGTGGCGGCGCACCTCGGCCAGCACCTGCGCCGCGTCGGGCCCGTCGATCAGGTCGGCCAGCCGCACGCCGTGGCCGATGCGGCTGGCGCCCAGGCGCGCGGCATCCAGCACGCGGTCGCCGCCGTCGGCCTCGCCGGCGTGCAGCGTGAGGCCCAGGCCGGCCGCGCGCACCTGCGCCAGCAGCGCGGCATGCCGGCTGGCCGGAAAACCCGCCTCGGGCCCGGCCAGGTCGAAGCCCACCACCTGCGCCGCACCGGCGCCTGCGCCCTGTTGGTGGCAGGCGATGGCCAGGTCGGCGGCCTGCGCGATGCGGGCATCACTCTCGTGGCGCATCGCGCAGACGATCAGGCCGCTGGGCAGCGGGCTGCGCGACAGGCCGTCGAGCAGCGCGGCCACCGCGGCCTCGCCCGACACGCCGTAGGGCTCGAACAGCAGCGGCGCGATGCGGAACTCGGCCAGCACGCAGCCCTCGGCACGCGCGTCCTCGGCGGCCTCGAAGGCCACCTGCGCCATCGCCTCGGGCGTGGCCATCGCGGCCACCGTGAGGGCGAATCCACGCAGGTATTCCTCCAGCGAGCCGGCATGCGCGCGCGCGTCGAACCAGGCCGCCAGCGTGTCCTCGTCCTCGGCCGGTGCGGCGATGCCACGCTGGCGCAGCAGGTCCAGCAGCGTGCGCACCCGCAGGCCGCCGTCGAGGTGCTCGTGCAGCAGCACCTTGGGCAGCTGGCGCGCGCGGTGCAGCAGCGCGGCGGAGGGTGCTTCGGGGCGGGCGTTGCGCATCGGCGGATGCTACCGGAGGGCCCGCAGGAGGCCGGCGCCGCCGCGGGGGCAGGCAACTACCGTGCGGCCCGCGGCCCGAGACTTGCTATCCTGCCCGCCACGTTCAACCACCTGCAGGGACACCGAGATCATGAAACACGCTGTGCTGGCCACGCTGGGCCTGGGGTTTGCCGCGACGATGGCGCTGGCCGAGCCGGCCGTGATCTACGACATGGGGGGCAAGTTCGACAAGTCGTTCAACGAGGCGGCCTACAACGGCGCCGAGCGCTGGAAGAAGGAAGCCGGCAAGGCCTACCTGGATTTCGAGATCAGCAACGAGGCCCAGCGTGAGCAGGCGATGCGCCGCATGGCCGACAAGGGCGCCAACCCCATCATCGGCGTGGGCTTCGCCCAGGGCTCGACGATGGAGAAGGTGGCCAAGGACTTCCCCAAGCTGCAGTTCGCCATCATCGACTCGGTGGTCAAGCTGCCCAACGTCGAATCGGTGGTGTTCAAGGAGCAGGAAGGCAGCTTCCTGGTCGGCATGATGGCCGCGCTGGCCAGCAAGAGCGGCAAGGTGGGCTTCATCGGCGGCATGGACATCCCGCTGATCCGCAAGTTCCAGTGCGGCTACGAGCAGGGCGCCAAGTACGCCAACCCCAAGGTCGACGTCACCAGCAACATGACCGGCACCACCCCCGCCGCCTGGAACGACCCCACCCGCGGGGGTGAACTGGCCAAGGCCCAGTTCGCCAAGGGCGTGGACGTGGTCTTCGCCGCCGCCGGTGGCACCGGTGTGGGCGTGTACCAGGCCGCCAAGGACGGCGGCAAGCTGGCCATCGGCGTGGACAGCAACCAGAACCACCTGCACCCCGGCGTGATGCTGACCAGCATGGTCAAGCGCGTGGACGTGGCGGTCTACAACCTGGCCAAGAAGACCACGCCCGGCGTCACCGTGCTGGGCCTGAAGGAAGGCGGCGTGGACTACGCGCTGGACCAGCACAACGCCAAGCTGGTGAACGCCGACATGAAGAAGAAGGTCGATGCGGCCAAGGCCGACATCATCGCCGGCAAGATCAAGGTGGCCGACTACATGGCCGACAACGCCTGCAAGTATTGACGACCCCCGGCGCCTGGCGCCGGCCCCCGAGGGGCTGACCGAACCCGACCGGGCAACCCCGATCGGGTTCGGCGGCTTCGACCGGCACCGCACCCCCTGGTCGCTGCGCGACCTGTCCCCGCGGGGACCAAAGAGCCCACACCCCAGCCGATGACCCCCGCCGTCCTGATGCAAGGCATCAACAAGCGCTTCGGCGCGGTGCAGGCCAACCGCGAGGTCACGCTCACGGTGGCCGCGGGCACGGCGCATGGCATCGTCGGCGAGAACGGTGCCGGCAAGAGCACGCTGATGTCCATCCTCTACGGCTTCTACCAGGCCGACAGCGGATCGATCATGATCGAGGGGCGGCCGGCCAGGATCACCGGCTCGCGCGAGGCCATCGCGCTGGGCATCGGCATGGTGCACCAGCACTTCATGCTGGTCGAGCCGCTCTCGGCGCTGGACAACATCATGCTCGGCGCCGAGCCCGACTGGCGCCTGAACGTGGCGCGTGCGCAGGTGCGCGGCCAGCTCGAGGCGCTGATGGCCGACACCGGCCTGCAGGTGCGGCTGGACACGCCGGTCGAGGAGCTGCCGGTCGGTGAGCGCCAGCGGCTGGAGATCCTGAAGGCGCTGTACCGCGGCGCACGCATCCTGATCCTCGACGAGCCCACCGCGGTGCTGACGCCGCAGGAGACCGAGCAGCTGTTCGTCACGCTGCGCCGGCTGCGCGACGCCGGCACCACGCTGCTGCTGATCACCCACAAGCTCAAGGAGATCATGGCGATCTGCGACGCGGTGACGGTGATGCGCCAGGGCGCGGTGGTGTTCGACGGCCCGATCGCCCAATGCAGCCTCGATCAGCTGGCCGAGGCCATGGTGGGCCGGCGCGTCCACCTCGGCCGCGAGCCGGGCGCGAAGCGGGCCACGCCCGGCGCCACGCTGCTGGCCGCGTCAGGCCTGCAGTGGCGCGATGCGATGGGCGTGCAGCGGCTGAACGACGTGTCGCTGACACTGCGCGCCGGCGAGATCGTCGGCATCGCCGGCGTGTCGGGCAACGGCCAGAGCGAGCTGCTGGAGATGCTGTCGGGCATGGCGCAGCCGCAAGCCGGCACGCTCATCCTGGGTGCTGGGGTGGATGACGGGTCGGCGGCGCGCCGCTTCGAGCCCGGCCGCTGGCTCGACCCGTCCACCGCGCGCCGGCTGGGCCTGGCCCATGTGCCCGAAGACCGCCACCGCTGCGGCATGGTGCTGCCCTTCGCCGCCTGGGAGACCGCCGAGCTGGGCTACCAGCGCAGCCCGCGCTTTGCCAGCGCCTGGGGCTGGATGAAGCGCCAGGTGATGCGCCGCAGCACCGCCCAGATGATGGAGGCCTACGACGTGCGGCCGCGCAACCCCGAGCTGCGGGCGTCCAAGTTCTCGGGCGGCAACCAGCAGAAGCTGGTGCTGGCGCGCGAGGCGCTGGCGCCCGAGGTGCCGCCGAAGATCCTGCTGGTGGGCCAGCCCACCCGCGGCGTGGACATCGGCGCGATCGAGTTCATCCACGGCCGGCTGCGCGCGATGCGCGACGCCGGCGGCGCGGTGCTGGTGGTGTCGTCCGAGCTCGACGAGATCCTGGCGCTGGCCGACCGCGTGCTGGTGATGGACCGCGGCCGCATCGCCGGCGAGCTGGCCATCGCCGATTGCACCGAGGCGGCGCTGGGGCGCTTGATGGCGGGCGCAGAGGCGAAGGCCGCATGAGCCAGCCGGTCGAACTGCCGCGCTGGATGGACGTGGGCCTGCTGCCGATCGTCAACCTCGGCATGGCGCTGGTCGTCTGCGCCATCGTGGTGGCGGTGGTCGGGCTCGATCCGGTGCAGGTCATCACGCTGCTGGTCAAGGGCGCCTTCGGCAGCCAGGCCGGCCTGGGCTACACGCTGTACTACGCCACCACCTTCGTCTTCACCGGGCTGGCGGTGGCGGTGGCCTTCCATGGCGGGCTGTTCAACATCGGCGGCGAGGGCCAGGCGATGATGGGCGGGCTGGGCTGCGCCGCGGTGGCGCTGGGCCTGGGCGATCACCTGGGCGCGGCGCTGCTGCTGCCGCTGATGGTGGCCGCGGCGATGGCCGCCGGCGCGCTGTGGGGCGCGGTGCCGGGCGCGCTGCAGGCCTGGCGCGGCAGCCACATCGTGATCACCACCATCATGTTCAATTTCATCGCCTCGGCGCTGCTGGCCTACCTGCTGGTCAACGTGCTGAAGGCGCCGGGCAGCATGACGGTGGAGACCGGGCCGTTCCCCGCGTCGGCCCACCTGGCCGGCATGCACCAGGTGCTGGCCGCACTGGGCATCGCCTGGCCGCGCACGCCGCTGAACCTGAGCGTGCTGCTGGCGGTGGCCGCGGCGGTGGTGGTCTACCTGTTCCTGTGGCGCTCACGCGCCGGCTACGAGCTGCGTGCGGTGGGCTTCTCGCCCGACGCGGCGCACTACGGCGGCATCCGCCCGCGTGGC
Source organism: Aquabacterium sp. (assembly GCA_030654555.1). Lineage (GTDB taxonomy): Bacteria > Pseudomonadota > Gammaproteobacteria > Burkholderiales > Burkholderiaceae_C > Pseudaquabacterium. The sequence continues at coordinate 535 of JAURXG010000542.1, read as the reverse complement.
CAGGTGATGCTGGCGATGGCGATCTCGGGTGCGCTGGCCGGGCTGGTGGGCATCAACGAGCTGGCCGGCGTGCAGCACCGGCTGCTGCTCGATTACGTGGTCGGCGCGGGCTTCACCGGCATCGCCGTCAGCCTGATCGGGCGCAACCACCCGGTGGGCATCGTGCTGGCCGCGTTGCTGTTCGGCGCGCTCTACCAGGGCGGCGCCGAACTGGCCTTCGAGATCCCCGGCTTCAGCCGCGACATGGTCACCACGCTGCAGGGGCTGATCGTGCTGTTCTCCGGCGCGATGGCCCAGGTGGCGGCGCCGGGGCTGGCGCGGGTCTACGGTTGGCTGCGGACGGCGCCGGCCGTGCCGGCCGCCGAAGGAGCCCGCGGTGGATGAGGCCCTGATCGGCGGCCTGCTGGCCAGCACGCTGCGGGTGAGCGCGCCGCTGATCCTGTGCGCGCTGGCCGCGGTGATCAGCGAGCGCTCGGGCGTGATCGACCTGGGCCTCGAGGGCAAGATGCTGCTGTCGGCCTTTGCCGCCGGCGCG
>JAURXG010000631.1 GCA_030654555.1 Aquabacterium sp. | reverse complement strand
GGCTCAGCACCAGCCGGGTGGTGGGCACCGGGCTGGCCGCCTGCGTCGCCAGCCAGTCGCGCAACGGGGTGGCCAGGGCGATGCTCGGCACGCGGTTGCGCCCGCTTTGCTCGCAGGCGGCCACCGCGATCGCCTGCCAGTGCGCGGCCTTGCGCTCGGCGCGCTCACCGGCCACGCGCAACACCGAGCGCTCGCACACCAGCGGCACGATATGGGCCACGCCCAGCTCGGTGGCCTTCTCGACCAGCGCGTCCATGCGCTCGTTGGCCGGCATGCCCAGCGCCAGCGTGACCGGCGTGTGCAGCTCGCGCTCGATCGCATGGTGCGCCAGCACGCGGGCGGTGACGCTCTTGCGGCCCATCGCCAGCACCTCGGCCGACCACTCGCCGCCGGTGCCGTCGAACAGCGTCAGCGCTGCGCCCGGCTGCAGCCGCAGCACCTGCACATGGCGGCTGGCGCTGGGCGGCAGTTCGATCTCGCCACCGGCGGCCAGGGGGGATTCGAGGTGGAGGCGCGGCGGCATGGCTCGTGTGTGCGGTGCGGGAGGCGCAGTGTGCCCGATGCGCGCCGCACCCGGCGCGTTCAACCGGGTGCCAGCAGCACCTGGGCCAGGGCCACCCCGGCACCGTCGCCGTCGGCGTCACGCACCTGCTCGACGAAGCGCTGGGCCAGCGCGCGGATCTCGGCGGCGCCACCGCAGCGCTCGACCTCCAGGATCAGCCGATAGCCCTTGATCAGGCCCAGCCGCGGCCGCGCCTCGGCGGTGATGCGGTCGTAGAGCACCTGGTAGCTCTTGGTCTCCAGCGCCTGCGCCAGGCTCATGCGCGGGGCCGCCGAGGCGGCGCCGGCCACGGCCGCCGCCTCGGGCCTGGCCGGCTCGACGCCACCCGGCGCACCGCCTTGCACCACCACCAACCCGGCATCGATCAGCGACTGCAGCTCGGCGGCCACGCAGCCCTGCACCATGGCCAGCCAACCCTCGCCCGTGCGGCTGGGGTCGATGATCAGCAGCAGGTTGCGCGCCGCGCGCGACAGCGGCAGCGCGCGCTGGCGGATCTCGGCCCGGCCTGCCTCGGTCTTGGCATAACGCCAGGACAGGCCGGTACCGGGCGCGGCGCTCATCTGCGGGCCTCTCGCAGTTCGCGGCGCAGGATCTTGCCCACGGTGCTCTTGGGCAGGTCGGTGCGGAACTCGATCACCCGCGGCCGCTTGTAGCCGGTGAGGTTGGCCTCGCAGAAGGCGCGCACGTCGGCCTCGGTCAGCGCCGGGTCCTTCTTGACGATCACCACCTTCACCGCCTCGCCCGATTTCTCGTCGGGCACGCCCACCGCGGCGCATTCGAGCACGCCGGGCAGCTGCGAGAGCACGTCCTCGATCTCGTTGGGGTAGACGTTGAAGCCGCCCACCAGGATCATGTCCTTCTTGCGGTCGACGATGCGGAAGTAGCCGCGCTCGTCCATGGTGCCGATGTCGCCGGTGCGGAAGAAGCCGTCGGCGGTCATCACCTTGGCGGTCTCGTCCGGGCGCTGCCAGTAGCCGGCCATCACCTGCGGGCCGCGGATGGCGATCTCGCCGGCCTGGCCGGGCGCCACCTCGCGGCCGTCGTCGTCGAGCAGCACCAGCTCGGTGTTGGGCATCGGCAGGCCGATGGTGCCCGAGTAGGCCGTGGTGTCCACCGGGTTGCAGGTGGCCGACGGGCTGGTCTCGCTCAAGCCGTAACCCTCGCAGATCGGGCAGCCGGTCTTCTCGAGCCACAGCCGCGCCGTGCCCTGGGTGACGGCCATGCCGCCGCCCACGCTGATCTTCAGGTGGCTCCAGTCGACCTTGTCGAAATCGGGGTGGTTGGCCAGCGACGCGAACAGCGTGTTGACCGCCGGAAAGCTGTGGAAGGGCTGGGCCGCCAGGTCCTTGAGCACGGCGCCGAAGTCGCGCGGATTGGCGATCAGCAGGTTGCAGCCGCCCATCTTCAGCCCCAGCATCATGTTCGTGTTGAAGCCGAAGATGTGATAGAGCGGCAGCGCGCAGACGGTGACGATCTGCTCGCCCTTGGGGATCTTGGCCAGCGCCGGCTGGTACCAGGCTTCGGCCTGCAGGATGTTGGCCACCAGGTTGCGGTGCAGCAGCACCGCGCCCTTGCTCACGCCGGTGGTGCCGCCGGTGTACTGCAGCACGGCGATGTCGTCGGGGCCCAGCTTGGCCGGCTGCAGGCTCATGCGCCGGCCGCGCGACAGCGCGTCGTTGAAGCGCGTGGTGGCCACGCCGGCCGGCAGGCTGAAGGCCGGCACCAGCTTCTTGACCCGGCGCACCACGTGGTTGACCAGCGTGCCCTTGATCAGCCCCAGCATGTCGCCCATGGCCGCCAGCACCACGGTCTTGGTGGGCACCTGCTCGATCACCTTCTGCAGCGTGGTGGCGAAGTTCTCCAGGATGATGATGGCCTTGGCGCCCGAATCCTTGAGCTGGTGCTCCAGCTCGCGCGGGGTGTAGAGCGGGTTGACGTTGACCACCACCAGCCCGGCGCGCAGGATGGCCGCCACCGCCACCGGGTACTGCGGCACGTTGGGCATCATGATGGCCACGCGGTCGCCGCGCACCAGCCCCGCACCCTGCAGCCAGGCGGCCAGCGCCCGCGAGGCATCGTCGATCGCGCCGAAGCTGAACGAGGCGCCCATGAACTTGTAGGCGGTCTGGTCGCGGTACTTGCGGAAGCTCTCGTCGAGCAGGGCCACCAGCGAGGGGTAGGTGTCGGTCTTGATGTCTGCCGGCACACCAGCGGGGTACTGCTTCAGCCAGATCTTGTCCATCAACGCGCTCCAAGGATGGCGGGATTCTGACCGAGGGCTGACAGCGCACTCATCAGGGCATTCGATAGCGGACCTGGAGGGACCTCCCTAAGGCGCCTGGCCCGGCGCTATGCTGGCGCCGCCTCAGCCCCGGTGCGCATCGATGACCGCTGCCCAGATCTTCATCAGCTACCGCCGCGACGACACCGCCGGCTATGCACGCGCGGTCTACGACGCGCTGTCGCGCAGCCTGGGCGCCGAGCGCGTCTTCATCGACGTCGACGACATCGTCGCCGGCCTGCCCTTCGACGAGGCCATCCACCAGGCGGTGGGCCAGTCCGAAGTGCTGCTGGTGCTGATCGGCCCGCGCTGGCTGGCCGGGCAGGCCGGCGGGCCTTCGCGGCTGATGGCCCCCGACGACTTCGTGCGCCAGGAGGTGGCCGCCGGGCTGGCGCGCGGCATGCGCGTGATCCCGCTGCTGTTCGACGGCGCGACGATGCCGACCGCGGCGCAACTGCCCGAGCCGCTGCAGCCGCTGGCGCGCCGCCAGGCGCTGGTGATCGACGCCACCCGCTTTGCCGCCGACACCGAGCGCCTGGTGGCGGTGCTGCGCGACGCGCTGGGGCCCGCGCCCGCGCCGGGGCCACCGCCACCGCC
>JAURXG010000628.1 GCA_030654555.1 Aquabacterium sp. | reverse complement strand
CAGCGCGCCAGCAGGGGCTTGGGCACCAGCTTCACCGTGACTTCGGTGGTGACGGCCAGCATGCCTTCGCTGCCGATCACCAGCGAGAGCAGGTCCAGGCCCGGGGTGTCGAGCGCTTCACCCCCGAAGCTGACGGGTTCGCCTTCGATGGTGAAGCCGCGCACCTGCAACACGTTGTGCACCGTCAGGCCGTATTTCAGGCAGTGCACGCCGCCGGAGTTCTCGGCCACGTTGCCGCCGATGGTGCAGGCGATCTGGCTGCTGGGGTCGGGCGCGTAGTACAGGCCGTGGGCGGCCGCCGCCTCGCTGATGGCCAGGTTGCGCACGCCGCATTGCACCACCGCCGTGCGGGCGTAGGCGTCGAGCTTGACGATGCGGTTGAACTTGGCCAGCGACAGCGTGACGCCCAGCGCATCGGGCATCGCGCCGCCCGACAGCCCGGTGCCCGCGCCGCGCGCCACCACCGGCACCGCCAGCGCATGGCAGGCCTTGAGCACCGCCGCCACCTGGGCCTCGGTCTCGGGCAGGGCGACGGCCAGCGGCAGCGCGCGGTAGGCGGTGAGGCCGTCGCACTCGTAGGGCACCGTGTCCTCGCGGTGGTGCAGCAGCGCGTGGGCGGGCAGCAGCGGCGCCAGCGCGGCCACCACCTCGGCACGGCGGGCGGCACGTTGAGCGGCGGAGGCGCCGGCGTCCACGGCGGTGGCCGGCAGGGGGGCGTTCATCGGATCTCCTTGCGGGCGGATGCCACGCGGGTCTGCAACTGTAAGCAGTTTGGCGCCGATCGCCCGTTCATGGCGGTCAGGGTGGTTGCACCCTGCCGGCATGCAATCGGCCCTCGACGGTGGGGCGCCAGCGCGCCGGGTGTAGGCTCAGGCTGACAGCCGACTGCGCGGTCGTCCGGGAGACGGTTGCCGCCCGGTCGCCGACCATGCCGCATGCATCCGGAGTTCGCCATGGCCATCCACACCCCCCACCTGCCGCACCGGCCGCACGGCCCGCACCACGGCGAGCCGCCCGACCCGACCCCCGACCTGCTGCCCGTCGATCCCGACCCGGGCCCGCCGCAGCCGGGCATCCCCGCCGATCCCGAGCAAGACCGGGTGCTGACGCCTGACGACTGACATGCCCCCCAGGCTCGGCGGCCGGCCGGCACAGGTGCTGGCGCACCCCGCACGGTTCGCCCTGCAGGTGCTCAAGGGTTTTCGCGCCAACCAGGGCCTGCTGCTGGCCGGGGCGGTGGCCTATTACGCGCTGCTGTCGATCGTGCCGCTGCTGATCCTCACGGTGATCGCGCTGTCGCATGTCGTCGACCAGGTCGAGTTGCTGCAGACGGTGCGCCGCTACCTCGAATGGCTGGTGCCGGGCCAGTCCGGCGCGATCACGGCCGAGCTGGCGAACTTCATGGCGCACCGCGAGGTGCTGGGCTGGGTGCTGCTGGTCAGCATGCTGTTCTTCAGCTCGCTGGCGTTTACCGTGCTGGAGAACGCGATGTCGGTGATCTTCCACCACCGGGTGCTGGTGCGGCGGCGGCACTTCCTGGTCTCGGCCATCATCCCCTACGGCTACATCCTCAGCCTGGGGCTGGGCCTGCTGCTGGTCACGCTGGTGGCCGGCAGCCTGCAGGCGATGGGCGAGCGGGAGGTGGCCTTCCTGCGGCACCGCTGGTCGCTGGACGGCGTGTCGGGCCTGCTGCTCTACGGCCTGGGGCTGGTGGGCGAGGTCTTCGTGCTGACCTCGGTCTACCTGGTGATGCCGGTGGGCCGGCCGTCGTTGTGGCACGCGCTGTTCGGCGCGGCGACGGCGGCGCTGCTGTGGGAGGTCTCGCGCCACGGGCTGCTCTGGTACTTCTCCACGCTGTCGCAGATCGGCACCGTCTACGGCTCGCTGACCACCGCCATCGCCGTGCTGCTGAGCCTCGAACTGGGCGCCACCTTGCTGCTGCTGGGCGCGCAGGTGATCTCCGAGTACGAGCGGCTCTCCTCGGCGCACCCGGCGCCGGCGGCGCAGCCGTTCTCCACCGGGCCCGGCTGAGGGGGCTGCGGTTGTGTGCGGCAGCGCACCGACCGCGTGGCCCCCGGGCTCTAAAAAGCAGGCACCGCCGGATCGGCATCGGGAGAGTCCATGCCCCTGCACAACGCTGCCGCGACCGAGACCGCTTGCGCCGACTGCGCCCTGCGGCGCCTGCCGCTGTTCATCGAGCACAGCGCCGAGGAGCTGACGCTGGTGCAGTCGCTCAAGCACCGCGAGATGCGTCTGGGCGCGCTCGAGACGCTGATCCACGAAGGCCAGACCGATGCGCCGCTCTTCACCCTGCTCGACGGCTGGGCGTTTCGCTACAAGACCCTGAGCGACGGGCGGCGGCAGATCCTGAGCTTCCTGCTCGCAGGCGACTTCATCGGCGTGCAGCAGAAGATGGGCGACGCCGCCGCACACGGGGTGGACACGCTGACGCCGGCCTTGTTCTGCGTCTTCCAGCGTGACGCGCTGTGGGAGCTGCACCGGCGCTCGCCGACGATGGGCTTCAACATCACCTGGCTCACCGCGCACGAGGAATCGCTGGTCGACGACACCCTGCTGTCGGTCGGGCGCCGCAGCGCCGAGGAGCGCATCGCCACGCTGCTGATCCTGCTGTTCAAGCGCGCGGCCGCGCTGCAGGCCGACGCCGGCGCCGCCGGCGTGCCGTTTCCGCTGACCCAGCAGCATGTGGCCGATGGCCTGGGGCTGTCGCTGGTGCACACCAACAAGACGCTGCGCAAGCTCGAGCGGCGCGGCCTGCACCGCATCGCCGACGGGCGCTTGTTCCTGCGCGACGTGAAGGCGCTGGCGCGCCTGGCCGATCTCTATGGCGACGGTCGCCCGCCCCAGCGCCCCTTGGTCTGACCGCGGCGGCGGCCCGATGCCGGGCGTGTCGACGTGGATGTCTTTTGACACAGCGCGGCGGTGAGCGCCTGCCTACAGTCCCCTGCCCACAACGAAGCCCAGAGGTCGGCAACTGCACATGTCCATCGACCTGCCCCATCACCAGATCCTCTACGTCAGCCGCATCGCACCAGGTCACGGGCGCGACGCCTTCGTGTCGATCTGTCGTGTCGCGCGCCGGCGCAACGCGGAATTGGCGATGACCGGTGCGCTGCTGTTCGACGGCCACCGTTTCTGCCAGCTGCTGCAGGGGCCGGCGCGCAACGTCAAGGCGCTGATGACGCGCATCGCGATCGACCCGCGCCACGATGGCTTGCAGGTGCTGTACGACGACCCGATCGGCTGCGACATGAGTGAGCGGTCCTGGCGCTTCGCCGAATGCCCGGGGCAGGTGCTGGCGGCGCTGCACGCGGCCGAAGGCCCGCGCGGCGAACCGGCGGCGATGGCGTTCAGGCACCTGCTGGCCTGCTCGTCGCCGTGGCCCTAGCGCAGCGTCCGGCCGCCGCGGCGGCACCGCGGAATCATCCCCCCACTTCTTCGATGCAGAGACATGACGTTCATGAAGTGTTTCGATCTGACGGGAATCCCCTCGCAGGGCACTGCGGCCCAGCCGTCCGCGGTGCCCCAGGCCGCGTTGCCCGAGGCCGGCGACTGGGACCTGATGTTCAGGGCGGTGATCGCCCGGCTGCGCACCGCGGCCGGCCAGCCGCAAGACGGTCTGTGCCTGCCTGCCGGCACGGACCTCGACACGTCGATGTCGGCGGTGGTGCTGGATTGCGCGCGCGCGCTCGAAGGCCTGCACTCGGCGCTGCGGCAGACGCGCAGCGCCGATCGGGCGCTCAAGCCGGCGCGTCGGTGAAGACCGTCAGCACCCCGGTGTAGCC
>JAURXG010000623.1 GCA_030654555.1 Aquabacterium sp. | reverse complement strand
GCAGCACATCCTGCGCAAGCTCAACCTCAGCTCGCGCGTGCAGGCCGCGGTGTACGCGGCCGAGCGCTCGCCGTAGCGCCGCGCTCAGGCGTCGATCAGCGCGGCCATGCGCCGCACGTCGCGCTCGAAGGCGGTGATGGTGTGCTCGGAGATCGGCGTGTGCAGCAGCACCGTGCGCGCCACCTCGGCGTTGCCCTCGAAGGTGCGCAGCAGCGCCGGGCGCATCGGCGCGGGCAGGCTGGCCAGCAGGGCGGTGACCAGGGCGTCCAGCGCCACCAGGCTGCCCTTCAGGTCACAGATCTTCTCGGTCGCGTCCTGCAGGTTGTTCATGTCGGCACCTCGTGGCGGATCGGAGCGGCCACGATAGCAGGCCCCGACCGCCCGGCGATCGCGGGGGCTCAGGCCGCCAGCTCGGCGCGCATCGCGTCGATCACGGTCTTGTAGTCGGCCGCGCCGAAGATCGCGCTGCCGGCCACGAAGGTATCGGCCCCGGCATCGGCCACGCGGCGGATGTTGTCGGTCTTGATGCCGCCGTCGACCTCCAGGCGGATGTCCCGACCCGAGGCGTCGATGAGCTTGCGCAGCTGCGCCACCTTGCGCAGCGCGCTGGGGATGAAGCTCTGCCCGCCGAAGCCCGGGTTCACGCTCATCACCAGCACCAGGTCGACCTTGTCGATCACCCACTCGAGCACGTCGATGGGCGCCGCCGGGTTGAACACCAGCCCGGCCTGGCAGCCCGCGCCCTTGATCAGCTGCAGCGTGCGGTCGACATGCGCGCTGGCGTCGGGGTGGAAGCTGATCAGGTCGGCACCGGCCTTGGCGAAGGCCAGTGCCAGCGCATCCACCGGCTGCACCATCAGGTGCACGTCGATCGGCACGCGGCTGCCGTCGGGCCGGACGGCATGCTGTCGCAGCGCCTCGCACACCATCGGGCCGAAGGTCAGGTTGGGCACGTAGTGGTTGTCCATCACGTCGAAGTGGATCCAGTCGGCGCCATCGGCGATGACCTGGCGCACCTCGGCGCCCAGTTGCGCGAAGTCGGCCGAGAGGATGCTGGGGGCGATGCGGTAGGGGCGGGTCATGGGCGGTGGTTCCTTGGGATGGCCCGGATTTTCACTTGCTTCCTAGAATGCGGTCCATGGCCCAACCCCGCTTCACCTCCACCGTGGCCGTGCGCCCGCTGCCCGAGCAGACCGATCCGGCGCAACAGCTCTACGGCTTTGCCTACACCGTCACCATCGTCAACACCGGCGACGTGGCGGCGCAACTGGTGGCGCGGCACTGGCAGATCACCGACCACCACGGCAGCGTGCAGGAGGTGCGCGGCCTGGGCGTGGTGGGCCACCAGCCGCTGCTCAAGCCCGGCGAGCAGTTCGAATACACCAGCTGGGCGCAGATCCACACGCCGCAGGGCTCGATGCAGGGGCGCTTCTTCTGCATCACCGAAGACGCGGTCTGGTTCGAGGCCCCGGTGGCCGAGTTCGCGCTGGCCGACACGGCCACGCTGCACTGATGGGGGTGTTTTCGGCCCAGGCCCGCGCCGGCGCAACCTGGGACCTGACGGCGCTGCTCAATGCCGCCGACCCCCGGGCGTCGCGGCCCGAGCGCCATGTCTGGCTGGTGCGGCTGGTCGAGTGGCTGCGCCACGGCCCGATCGAAGGCAGCAACGGCGACACGCCGCGCCCGGTGCTGCGGCTCAAGCACCTGCTCAACATGCTGGAGCGCAATGCCGAGCCGCGCGAGCGCATCGTGGCGCTGCTGGGCCGCTTCTGGCGCGAGACCGACCTGGCCGCGCTGCTGGCCGATTTCGGCTTCACCGCCCGGCGCGACCTGGCCGGCGAAGTGGGCGAGCGCCTGGCGCTGCGCCTGCTGCCGGCCACGCCCGACACCGACAACGGTGCGGTGCTGTTCCAGCTGCTGTTCACCCACGAGGACGACGCGCAGTGGCTGGCCGCGATCGACCAGGCCACGCTGGCCCGGCTGGTCACGCTGTTGACGGGCGCGCGCGACGTGCCCGCCGACGCCGGCCTGGCGGCATCGGCCGGGGCCACCGACTGGCGTGCGCCGCTGGTGCAGGCGATGACCTGGCTGGTCAGCGCCATCCGAGCCGCCGCCTTCACGCCCACGCTGCGCCAGCGCATGGGCGCCGAGCTGCTGGCCGATCAGCCTTTCGAGCAGCTGGCGCGTGCCCACGATGCGCTGGCCGACGCGCTGGCCGCCGGCCAGCCCGCCGACATCGCCCCGCGCGCCACCTACCTGCGCGCGCTGCTGCAGCGCTGCCGCGCCGCCGCCGACAGCGTGCAGGGCCACCTGGAGGAGCATGGCGTCTCGGTCAACATCGTCTTCGAGACGGCGCAGCTGCAAAGCCGCATCGATCGGCTCGAAGCCCTGCTCGACCTGGCCCTGTCGGACCAGCCCCAGCGCGAGCTGCTGCAGCTGCTGGTGAGCCTGGTGCGCCTGTCGCGCCAGCGCCGCAGCCTGCGCGCCTTGCTGAGCCGGCAGTACTCGCTGCTGGCGCGCAAGATGGCCGAGCGCCACGCCGAGACCGGCGAGCACTACATCACCCGCAACGCCGACGAGTACCGCGCGATGCTGCGCGCGGCCGCCGGCGGCGGCGTGGTGATCGCCGGCACCACCTTCGCCAAGTTCGGCATCCTGGCGCTGGGCCTGGCGCCGTTCTGGGCCGGCTTCGGCGCCGGCATGAACTACGCGATCAGCTTCCTGATCGTGCACTGGCTGCACTGGACGGTGGCCACCAAGCAGCCGGCGATGACGGCCCCGGCGATGGCCGAGAAGCTGGGCGCGCTGCAGGTGGGTGCGCAGGGTGATGACCGCACCGCCGCGCGCGACATCGTGGCGGTGGAGTCCTTCGTCGACGAGGTGACGATGCTGGTGCGCTCGCAGATCGCCGGCATCGTGGGCAACCTGGCGCTGGTGGCGCCGGTGGTGGTGGCGGTGCAGCTGGCGGCCTGGGGCCTGTTCGGCGCGCCGCTGGTCAGCGAGAAGGACGCGCACTATGTGCTGCACTCGATCACGCTGCTGGGGCCCACGGCGCTGTTCGCCGCCTTCACCGGGGTGCTGCTGTTCGCCAGCAGCCTGATCGCCGGCTGGGCCGAGAACTGGTTCGTCTACCACCGGCTCGACAGCGCGCTGGCGCACCACCCGGGCATCGTGGCGCGGCTGGGCGCGGCGCGCGCGCGGCGCTGGTCGGTCTGGTGGCGCGCCAACGTCTCGGGCGTGGCGGCCAACCTGTCGCTGGGCCTGCTGCTGGGGCTGGTGCCGGTGCTGCTGGCCTTCGTCGGCCTGCCCATCGAGGTGCGGCACGTCACGCTGTCGACCGGCCAGCTGGCCGCCGCCGCCAGCACGCTGGGCTGGGCCACGCTGGCCACGCCCGACTTCTGGTGGTGCGTGGCCGCGTTGGCGGTCACCGGCGCGCTCAACCTGGGCGTGAGCTTCTGGCTGGCGCTGAAGCTGGCGCTGCGCTCGCGCGGCATCACGCTGCTGGACCGTCGCCGGCTGTATGCCGCGGTGTGGCGGCGGCTGCGGCGGGCGCCGGGCAGCTTCCTGCTGCCCGATTGAGGGCCCTGCGCCACTTGTCCACGATCAAGCCGTAGCGTGACATCCATCGCGTGAGGAATCGACGGCGCGCGCCACGGGCGGCGCCGGCCCCCGGCACGGCGGCAGGGGTCTTCGTAGAGTCTGTCCAACGCATCGTTGGAGCAAGAGACCCTCATGAAGAACACTTCCGGATTCGGCCTGGCCATGGCGGCCGTCGGCGCCATCGCCAGCGCGCCCGCCCAGGCGGGGCCGGTCACGCTGACGCACAGCGTGGCCTTGAACAGCCTGCTGCAAGCCGGTGCCAGCACCAACCTGAGCTTCGACATCGGCAGCTTCCTGGCCAACGAGGGCTTTGCCACCTCCGAGGTGCTGGGCGGCACGGTGTCGGTGTTCGGCTTCTCCGAGGCCAGCTACGGCCCGGTGCAGAACAACCCGCAGTCGGGCTACAACGTGCAGACGACGCCCGATGGCGGCCATCTCGCCTACTACACCTATTACGTGTATGGGGGCTACCGCTGCGGCTGGAGCTATTGCAGCTACAGCTACCCGACGACCGGCAGCTACTACGTGCAGGACTACCGCCAGACCAGCGACCGCGACCTGCTGCATGTCGATGCGGTGGCCGACCAGATGCAGGTGACGATCGGCAACACCAGCGCCACCGACACCGCCAGCACCCAGTCGTCGAGCGCCGGCAACTTCGGCGCCTACATCTACGACGGCACGCTCAATGGCGCTTGCCCCAACGGCACCTGCAGCTACACCACCCGGTACCACCGCGAGCGCGACGTGTACTCGGCGGTCTACGGCGACCTGTCGGTCAGCGTCGGCCTGGATGCTGCCGCGTTGCTCGACCTCGATGACGACGGCCTGCTGCAGCTGGGGCTGACGGCGCCGGTGGGCCACTTCAACGTCAACGCGGTCAGCTTCGACCTGCTGGTGCAGAGGACCGCACCGCCGCAGCTGCTG
>JAURXG010000620.1 GCA_030654555.1 Aquabacterium sp. | reverse complement strand
TGAACATTTCTCGATCAATTGGAAGCGGCGATGCAAGCCCGCAAAATCAGCCGCTATAATCGCGGGCTCATGGCGCTTTAGCTCAGTCGGTTAGAGCGACGGAATCATAATCCGCAGGTCCGGGGTTCGAATCCCTGAAGCGCCACCAGATCCCCGGCCCGAGGCACTTGTCTCGGGCCGTTTTGTTTGTCGACACCGTGGCCCCAGTCCTCGATTGTCGGCGTGTTTGCCACAGCCCCTGGATCCACACCATGTCTCGCTGTGTTCTGAAGTCCTTGCTCGCCCTGGCGCTGCCGGCGCTGCTGGCCACCACGGTGGTGGCGCAGACCACGCGCCCGTTCCCGGCCACCGCACTGCGTGGCGAGTTGCAGGTCACCCAGCCCCCCGAGGTGCTGCTCAACGGCCAGGCCACGCGCCTGTCGCCCGGCTCGCGCATCCGCGGTGCCGACAACATGCTCTACCTGTCGGCCTCGCTGTCGGGCCAGCGGCTGCTGGTGCACTACACCCGCGAGCCCTCGGGCCTGGTGCACGATGTGTGGATCCTCACGCCCGATGAGGCCGCGCGCAAGCCCTGGCCCACCACGACCGAGGACGCGCAGCGCTGGTTGTTCAACCCCGCTGCCCAGACCTGGACCAAGCGCTGAACCCGCTGCCCACCGCGAGGCCCCCCATGACGAAGAAGGTCTACATCCGCAGCTTCGGCTGCCAGATGAACGAGTACGACGCCGACAAGATGGCCGACGTGATGCGCGTGGCCGAAGGCTACGAGCCCACCAACGACCCAGAGCAGGCCGACCTGATCCTGTTCAACACCTGCTCGATCCGCGAGAAGGCGCAGGAGAAGGTGTTCTCCGACCTCGGCAGGATCAAGCACCTCAAGGCGAAGGGCGTGATGATCGGCGTGGGCGGCTGCGTCGCCAGCCAGGAGGGTGCGGCCATCATCGACCGTGCGCCCTACGTCGACGTGGTGTTCGGCCCGCAGACCCTGCACCGCCTGCCACAGCTGCTGGCCCAGCGGCAGACGCAAGGCCGCGCGCAGGTGGACATCAGCTTCCCTGAGATCGAGAAGTTCGACCACCTGCCGCCGGCCAAGACCGAAGGCTCGTCGGCCTTCGTGTCGATCATGGAAGGCTGCTCCAAGTACTGCAGCTACTGCGTGGTGCCCTACACCCGCGGTGAGGAGGTTTCTCGCCCGTTTGACGACGTGTTGACCGAGGTGGCCGACCTGGCCGACCAGGGCGTCAAGGAAGTGACCCTGCTGG
>JAURXG010000619.1 GCA_030654555.1 Aquabacterium sp. | reverse complement strand
CGTGCTGCTGGGCCTGCTGCTGGTCTACCGCGACTGGCGCGCCGTGGTGCTGGGGGCCGGCCTGTTCGCCGTGCACCACATCGGCTTCGACCGCCTGCAGGCGGCCAACGTCGGCGTCTACTGCACGCCCGAGCCCAACTTCCTGAAGGTGGTGATGCACGCGCTGTACGTGGTGGTGCAGAGCAGCATTGAAATCGTGCTGGCGCTGGCCCTGCGCCGCTCGGCCGTGGAGGCCGCCGAGCTGAGCGACATGGTGCGCAGCGTGGACCGCGGCCAGGCTTTGCACCTGGACGTGGGCGCGCTGCCCGCCAGCACGCCCACCGCCAAGATGCTGAAGGACATGATCGCCAAGATCGAGGCGGCGATGGGCGACGTCAGCGCGGCGGCCGGGTCGATCGAGATCGCCGCGGCCGAGATCGCGACCGGCAACTTCGACTTGAGCCAGCGCACCGAAGAGCAGGCCAGCAACCTGCAGCAGACCGCCGCGTCGATGGAGGAGTTGACCGGCACGGTGCAGTCCACCGCGCAGACCGCGGCGCAGGTCAACCAGCTGGCCGACACGGCGTCGGGCGCGGCGGTGGATGGCGGCGCGGCGGTGGGCCAGGTGGTGCAGACCATGGCGCGCATTGCCGACGCATCGCGCCGCATTGCCGACATCAATGCGGTGATCGACGGCATCGCCTTCCAGACCAACATCCTGGCGCTGAACGCCGCGGTGGAGGCTGCGCGCGCCGGCGAGCAGGGCCGCGGCTTCGCGGTGGTGGCCTCGGAGGTGCGCAGCCTGGCGCAGCGGTCGGCCCAGGCCGCGCGCGAGATCAAGACGCTGATCGGCACCAGCGTGGACAAGGTCGAGAACGGCACCCGCCTGGTGGGCGACGCCGGCCAGACCATGGACAGCATCGTCGCGCAGGTCAAGGGGGTCAGCGAGCTGATCGGCCGCATCTCCAGCGCCACCGTCGATCAGACGCGCGGCATCGGCCAGGTGGGCCTGGCGGTGAGCGAGCTCGACCACTCGACCCAGCAGAACGCCGCCCTGGTCGAGGATAGCGCCGCTTCCGCGGGCAGCCTGAGCCAGCAGGCCCGGCACCTGGCCGAGACGGTGCGCGTGTTCAAGTTCGCCGAGGCGCCCGCCGCGGCCTGACCGCCGGCGGCCAGGCCCGCCGCGGCAGCGGGCCGCCGCCGCGACAATCGTGGCGCCATGGACCCGATCACCACCGCCCTGCTGCTGGCCGGCGCCGCCTTTGCCGCCGGCGCGCTCAACGCCATCGCCGGGGGCGGCAGCTTCCTCACCTTCCCGGCGCTGGTGTTCACCGGGGTGCCGCCCATCGTGGCCAACGCCACCAGCGCGCTGGCCGTCAGCCCCGGCTACCTGGGCAGCACGCTGGGCTTCAAGGCCGAGTTGCAGGCGCTGCCGGCGCGGCGGTTGCGCCGCGAGATGGCGATCTCGGCGGCCGGCGGCGTGGCCGGCGCGCTGCTGCTGCTGGTCACCCCGGGCCGGTTGTTTGCCGGCATCGTGCCCTGGCTGCTGCTGTTCGCCACCGTGCTGTTTGCCGCCGGCCCGGCGATCGCGCAGCGCGCCCTGGCGCAGGCGGGCGATGGCCACCGCGGGCCACGCTGGCGCGAGCCCGGCCTGCTGGCCGTGGCGATCTACGGCGGCTACTTCAACGGCGGCCTGGGCATCCTGCTGATGGCGCTGTACACGGTGGCGGGCGAGCCGCGGCTGAACACCGTCAACGCGCTGAAGAACCTGAACTCGCTGGTGCTGTCGTGGCTGTCGGTGGCCGCCTTCGTGGTGGCCGGCGCCATCGCCTGGCAGCCGGGCCTGCTGATGATGGTGGCCGCCACCGCCGGTGGCTTCATCGGTGCGCGCTGGTCGCGCCGGCTGCCGGTGGAGTGGGTGCGCCGGGGCGTCATCGCCACCGGGCTGGTGATGAGCGCGGTGTTCTTCTGGCGCACGGCGGGGTAAGGCGCCCGCGCGTCGCATGCGTCGGGTGTCGACCACGCCGCCGGGGCCGTGCGGCGGTTGCACGGCCAGGCGGGTCGCAGCGGCGACGGCAGCAGGCCAGAGCGGAGGCTTGCGGTGGGATCGGGGGCGCTGCTGCGGTGAACGACCCGGCGGCCTACCTGCGCGTAGCGATCCGGTCCGACGGTGATGGGCGCCAGCGTTTGGCGGCCGCCAGCGCCAGCAGGCCACCGAGCCAGAGCACGGCGCTGGCCGGCTCGGGCACGACGCCGATCGGCACCAGCGCCTGCGGCCCTGCCGGCACATTCGGGTTCACGTCGATACGGTAGAGGTTGGCCAGCACCACGGGCTGCTCGGGGTAACGAGCGTCCCAGGCCGCCTGGTCCAGCGCAAAGCCGGGGTCGGCAACGGCGGAATAAGACGCGCTGCCCTTCACGCAGGCGTCGTCCGGGTCGTGCGCATCCACCTTCAGGCACAGGGCCATGCCCCACCCGCCCGCCTGCACCCAGCCGCGATGCAGCCCCGGCGCCAGCCATTGCGTGGCCACGTGGTCGAAACTTTCGCTCTGGCCGGTGCCGGCAGGCGACTTGGCGCTCAGGTACAGATCGGTGAAGGACACCACGGCTTCGGCGTAGCCCCCCGCCAGGCCACTGGCCTCCACATGCGCCTCCCCGGCCGCGTGCACCTTCACCGGGTAGGCAGGCAGGATCAGACCTCCCGGCAACGGTGTGATGCTCAGCGAGAACCACACGGTGCCGGTCGAGCCGACCGATTCCGCCGGCGCCGATTGCCGATCGGGCCCCGTCACATGCCCCTGCGTGGCGGCGAAACCCAAGGTGCCATCGGCCCGGTTGCCGAGCGACACCTGCGTGGACGTGCCGCTCGTTGCGCCGCTGGTGTGGAGCCTGTCCGTCTCCAGGCTGACCCCGAACGGGTAGCGGCCCCAATCCTTGCCGCCTTCTTGAATGCCCGCTTCGGCGGGCTCATGCACGGGGTCGGCCTGGCACGGCGCGGCCGCCGCCAAGACAGCCAGGCACATAGACGGCAGCGGCTTCCTCCACGGCATCTCGGTCTCCTCGGCGCTTCTCGGCAATCTAGGCCGAGCCGGCGGTGTCCCGATTGCGATCCCTCAATCGAGCGACCTGCCTGCCCGGCAGCAAGCGACGTCGCAACCTGGGCCAGGACCGGGCACACCTGCAGCCCATCGACCGCCATGGTCGCGGGGGTCGATGGCGCGCCACCCCGCGGCCCGGTCCCGCTCAACGGTCGTCGTCGCGTGGCTGCGCCTCGGCGCGCCCTTTGCCGCGCCCCTTCTTGGCCAGCCGCTGCGCCTCCAGCGCGGCGCCGGCCGCCACCCAGGCCGCATGTTCGTCGGGCGTCTCCAGCGTGATGCGGCCCAGCGCGCCCGAGCGGAAGTCGTTGAGCACCACCTCGGCCGCCTTCTGCAGGTTCAGCCGCCCGCCGGTCTGCACCAGGCCGCGCTGGCGGGCGATGACTTCCAGCAGCTCGTCGGCGGGCAGCGCGGCCAGCGCCGCGGCGTCGGGCAGCTTGTAGCGGGTGGCGATGGCGGCGGCATAGGCGGCCTGCAGCGTCTCCAGCAGGGCCAGCGCCACCTCCTGCTCGTCGTAGGCGTTGCGGCCGATCGCGCCGCTGGCGGCCAGGTGGTAGCCGCTGCGCTCCACCGTGATGCGTGGCCACAGCATGCCCGGCGTGTCGTACAGCGTCACGTCGCTGGCCAGCACGATCACCTGCTCGGTCTTGGTGATGCCGGCCTCGTCGCCGGTCTTGGCAGCCTTGCGCTTGACCAGGGTGTTGATCAGCGTGCTCTTGCCCACGTTGGGGATGCCGCAGATCAGCACCCGCAGCGGCTTGACCATGCCGCCGCGCAGCGGCGCCAGCGCCCGGCAGGCCTGGATCAACCGGGCGGCCGGCGCGGCCTCGCTGGCGTCCAGGCCGATGGCGCGCGTGGCGGGCAGGGCGTTGTAATGCGCCAGCCACAGCGCGGTGCGGTCGGGGTCGGCCAGGTCCTGCTTGTTCAGCAGCTTGAGCGCCGGCTTGCCGGCGGTCAGCGAGGCCAGCAGCGGGTTGGCGCTGGAGCCCGGCAGCCGGGCGTCGAGCAGCTCGATCACCACGTCGATGCCCGACTTCAGCCGGTCGATCATCGCCAGCCGCGTGGTGTGCATGTGGCCGGGAAACCATTGAATGGCCATCGGGGGCGCCTGTCGGCTCGAGAGTTGCTGAAGCCCGATTGTCCGGGACGCCGGCCCGGCGCGCCGCGGCGCTGGCGTTATCGCGCCGAACGGAGGAACATGGGCCCCATCAGGAGACCGACCATGACCCCCGACGACACACTGCAGGACGGCGAACTCGGCAAGCTGATCGACGAGCAACTCGAACTGGCGGCAGCCCGGCTGCCGGCCCTGACCCCCACCGCGGTGCATCCCTCGCCGGTGGACCACGAGGAGCGAGCGGCGCCGCATGCCAACCTCGAGGACGTGCTGCTCGGCAATGCCCAGCCGTCGCCCGAGATGCTGGAAGAACTGGCCGCGCTGGAAGCCGCGCCCGAGCTGAGCGAGGAAGAGCTGGCGCGCCAGGCGCTGGCCGATGGTGGCGCCGACGGCGACACCGCGACGCCGGAGTAGCGCGGCTCGTCAGCAATGCACGACCGCCTGCGCTGTCGCGCTAAGGGCGGTAGCTCGGGACGTCGCAGCCGGAGGCTGCGAACGCGGAATGTGCGGCATGGACTGACATCCGCGCCGCAGTCACTGCAAGATGAGCCGATTGAAGTACACCGCGATCATTCGCAGGTCATAGAACATCGCGCCCATGTGTGCCACGCTCGCATCGGAGTCGAGCTGCATGGACTCGAATATCTCCTTGATGAGTTGCACGCGCGCTCGCTCGTCATTGGCGT
Source organism: Aquabacterium sp. (assembly GCA_030654555.1). Lineage (GTDB taxonomy): Bacteria > Pseudomonadota > Gammaproteobacteria > Burkholderiales > Burkholderiaceae_C > Pseudaquabacterium. The sequence goes on along the minus strand of JAURXG010000619.1, from coordinate 8,190 downwards.
TTATCGTGTTCATGCGCGATATCAGTCGGGTCATCACCGGCTCGATGTCGACACCGATCGAGGACGGCAATGGCCGGCCGATCTGCACGAGCCGTGTCTTGGGTGCACCCGTGTCCCGGCGTTGCCGAACCGCTGCGCTGATCTTGTCATGGGTGATCGCCAGCCGATCTTCGACCGAGGCGATCTCCCCGAGGCGGGCCAGCAACGCCTGCATGCAGCTTTCGATGTCGGCCTGAAGCGGGTCCGCGACGGCTTCCTTGGCTGCGCCCTGCAGTTGCAGGCGCAGCCAGACATCCATGGTGACTTGGCACTGCGAGTACTGACTGACCATGACGGACATCAGATCTTCCAGCTGCTTTCCCTGCGACAGGTAGGTGTCCAGCAGCGCACCATCGGCGGCGGCAAATGACACCAGAACCTCCAGGCTGCGCGCCCCTTCGCTCAGCAGATTGAAACTGGGCCACGACACGCGGGCGGCTTCCTGGTTCACCGCCGTCCACTGATGGCCGCTGATGTACTTGATCGGGATGCCCCACGCCAGCGCGCCGCCCTCGTTCAGGCTGGCCACCAGCACGGCAACGGCCTGGCCACCGAGCATCACCGGCCCGCCGCTCATGCCGGTGTAGATGGTGATGTCAAGTGGCAGCAGGTCCAGGCGCTGGGCATCGGCGCGAAAGATCATGCGGCCCTGGGTGTCGCGCATCTGATCGCTGGGCACCAAGCGATCGGAGGTGACACGGCCGATGAAGGTCTGCTGTGCGATGCCGCGCGGGCTGCCGATGGTTCGCACCTCATCGGCCACGGTCGGCGCCTTGCCCGAGAACGGAATGAAGGCCGTGGCACCCGGCAATCCTTGTACATGCAGCAGCGCCAAGTCGGCTTCCGGCTGGATGTGGGTGACCATCACCTTCTCGTGCGCTCGCCCGCTGGCATCGATGACGCGAATGCGTTGCGCACCAGCCACCACGTGGTAGGCGGTGATGACCTGCCCGCGCTCGTTCCAGTAGAAGCCCGTGCCGAACCTGCCCTTGTTGCCTTCAGCGGTGACGACGATCTGGAGCACCGCGTCTGAAGCCGGAGCCGACATCGCTGCCGTGGCGATCGCCATCGCCACCCCAACCACCCACCTCGCCAACAGCCCACGCATGTGTTCACCGGCGATGGCGGTGCAGTTCCAGCAGCTTGTCGTAGGCCTCGTCGACCGACATGGCGCCGCTGCGCTTCTGCTGATCGATGAACTCGGCGGGCTCCATGGAGAACTCACGCAAATAGGTGCTTCCGGAGGCTGTGGCGGCCGCGCGCGCCTCTGGCGGTGTCAACAGCTTGTGTGCCGATACCCAGACGCCTGAATAGACCCCGACCAAACACCCCAGAGACAGCCCGGCGATGGCCGTGGAGGCGCGCTTCTGCGCCACGCTGTCAACCTGCCCTGCAAAGGCAATGGCTGTCCCGCCCGCAAACGCAAAGAAAAGCGGCAGCAGCGACGCCACGACACTGGTGGCGGTGAACGCCGCAAACGTGCCCACCACCATGCCGAGCAAGAAGAAGGCCAAGAGTATTTGCATCGTCGGCTAACTCGATACTTCACCGGCCAATATAGGTCTGGGTGGCGCCGCCATGTTGATCATCCGCAACCCGACCGGCTCTCAGTCCTGCACCACCGCCTGCGCCGCCGCCAGCCGGGCGATCGGCACGCGGAAGGGCGAGCAGCTGACGTAGTCGAGCCCGGCGCGGTGGAAGAAGGCCACCGAGGCCGGATCGCCGCCGTGCTCGCCGCACACGCCGCATGCGATGCCAGGGCGCGCCTCGCGGCCCTTGCGCACTGCCAGCTCCACCAGCTGGCCCACGCCCTTCTGGTCGATGCTGCGGAACGGGTCGTGCTCGTAGATGCCCTGGGCCAGGTAGTCGGGCAGGAACTTGCCGGCGTCGTCGCGCGAGAAGCCCAGCGTCATCTGCGTCAGGTCATTCGTGCCGAACGAGAAGAACTCGGCCTGGCTGGCGATGCTGTCGGCCACCAGCGCGCCGCGCGGCGTCTCGATCATCGTGCCCAGCTCGTAGTGCAGGGTCTCGCCACGCTCGGCAAACACCGCCTCGGCGGTGCGGCGGATCACCTTGGCCTGGGCATTGAACTCGCGCACCGTGCCGACCAGCGGCACCATGATCTCGGCCTTCACGTCGACGCCGCGCGCGCGCATGTTCAGCGCCGCCTCGAACACCGCGCGCGCCTGCATCTCGGTGATCTCGGGGTAGCTGATGCCCAGTCGGCAGCCGCGGTGTCCCATCATCGGGTTGAACTCGTGCAGCTCGTCCACCCTCATGCGGATATTGCCCGCCGAGACCTTCATCTGCTGCGCCATCACCGCCTGGCCGGCCTCGTCGTGCGGCACGAACTCGTGCAGCGGCGGGTCGAGCAGGCGGATCGTCACCGGCAGGCCACTCATCTCGCGGAACAGGCCCTCGAAGTCGGCGCGCTGCATGGTCAGCAGCTTGGCCAGCGCCTTGCGGCGGCCGGCCTCGTCGTCGGCCAGGATCATCTCGCGCATCGCGTTGATGCGTTCACCCTCGAAGAACATGTGCTCGGTGCGGCACAGGCCGATGCCGGTGGCGCCGAAGTGGCGCGCCATCTTGGCGTCCTCGGGCGTGTCGGCGTTGGCACGCACTTCCAGCCGCTTGTAGCGGTCGGCCAGCGCCATCAGCGCGCCGAAGTCGCCGCTCAGCTCGGCCTCCTTGGTGGTGATGCGGCCGGCAAACACCTCGCCGGTCGAGCCGTTCAGCGACAGCCAGTCACCCTCGGCCCAGGTCTTGTCGCCGATGGTCATGGTGCGCGCCTTCAGGTCCACATGCACCGCACCGGCGCCCGACACGCAGCACTTGCCCATGCCCCGCGCCACCACCGCGGCGTGCGAGGTCATGCCGCCGCGCGCGGTGAGGATGCCTTGGGCCACGCTCATGCCGCGCAGGTCTTCGGGCGAGGTCTCCTGGCGCACCAGGATCACCGCCAGCCCACGCTTGGCCCAGTCGTCGGCCTCGTCGGCATGGAACACGATCTGCCCGCTGGCCGCGCCCGGCGAGGCCGGCAGGCCACGTGCGATCGGCGTGGCGGCCTTGAGTGCGGCGGGGTCGAAGATCGGGTGCAGCAGGTCGTTGAGCCGGTCGGGCGCCACGCGCAGCAGCGCGGTCTTCTCGTCGATCATGCCCTGCTGCAGCATCTCGATGGCGATGCGCACCATCGCCGCGCCGGTGCGCTTGCCGTTGCGCGTCTGCAGCATCCACAGCTTGCCCTGCTGGATGGTGAACTCCAGGTCCTGCATGTCCTTGAAGTGGATCTCCAGCGTGGTCTCGGCCTGCAGCAGCTGGGCATAGATCCCGGGCATCAACTCTTCGAGCGAGGGGTACAGCCGCTGGCGCTCGTCCTCGCTGACCATCGCCAGCTCGGCCCAGCGGCGCGAGCCCAGCAGCGACACCTGCTGCGGCGTGCGGATGCCGGCCACCACGTCCTCGCCCTGCGCGTTGACCAGGAACTCGCCGTTGAACAGGTCCTCGCCGGTGCCGGCGTCGCGGGTGAAGGCCACGCCGGTGGCGCTGCTGTCGCCCAGGTTGCCGAACACCATGGCCTGCACGTTGACGGCCGTGCCCCAGGACGCGGGGATGTCGTTCAGCTCGCGGTAGACGCGGGCACGCTCGTTGTTCCAGCTCTCGAACACGGCCACCACCGCGCCCCACAGCTGCTCCCAGGGATCGGTGGGAAAGTCGCGGCCGATGCGTGCGCGGATCAGGCCCTTGAAGCGGATCACCAGCTCCTGCAGGTCGGCGGTGGTCAGCTCGGTGTCGAGCTGCACGCCGCGCTGCGCCTTGACCATGTCGATGATCACCTCGAAGGGGTCGTGGTCCTCCTTGCTCACCGGCTTGAGGCCCATCACCACGTCGCCGTACATCTGCACGAAGCGGCGGTACGAATCCCAGGCGAAGCGCGGGTTGCAGGACTTGGCGGCCAGGCCCTCGACCGCCTCGTCGTTGAGCCCCAGGTTGAGGATGGTGTCCATCATGCCGGGCATCGAGGCCCGCGCGCCCGAGCGCACCGACAGCAGCAGCGGATCGGCCGCGTCGCCGAAGCGCTTGCCCATCTCCTGCTCGACGAAAGCCACGCCCTGCAGCACCTCGGCCTCGATGCGCTGGAGCGCGGCGACGCGGCCCTGCTCGGTGAACACCGTGCAGGCCTCGGTGCTGATGGTGAAGCCCGAGGGCACGGTGATGCCCAGCCGGCACATCTCGGCCAGGTTGGCGCCCTTGCCGCCGAGCAGGTTCTTCATCGCGGCGGCACCCTCGGTGCGGGTGCTGCCGAACAGGTAGACGAATTTCGAGGGGGTGGTCATGGGGGATGGCCTTGGGCTTGGGGTTCGAAGCGTTGCAGCGTGCTGCGTCCAGCTGCAAGCCTCCGCCAATGGCGCCTCACCCGCCTTGACAGCGATCAATGGCGTGCTCGTGGCGCGCGTTAGGCTGGGTGCGCAACGCGCCACCGCAGGCGCGCGCTGAAAGGTCCGTCTCATGGCGACGCCGCTGGTGTTCCTGGTGCCCGGTTTCTTCGGTTTCACCTCGGTCGGATCGGTCAGCTATTTCGAGCAGGTCGAGCAATCGCTGGGCCGGGCGCTGCAGCGCCGCGGCGTGGCGGCGCGCATCCTGCGCTGCAAGACCCAGCCCACCGCGTCGATCCCGCGGCGGGTGGATGCGCTGCGCCGTCAGGTGCAACGCCACCTGGGGCGACCGGGCGCGGCCGACGCGCCGGCGCTGCACTTCGTCGGCCATTCGACCGGCGGGCTGGACATGCGCATGCTGCTGGCGCCGGGCGTGAAGATCTCGCGTGGCGAGTCCGAGGAGCGCATCGCCCGCCTGACCAGGACCGCCACCTCGGTGGCCACGCCGCACCACGGCACGCCGCTGGCCAATCACTTCCTCACGCTGCAGGGCCAGACGCTGCTGCTGGTGCTGAGCGCGCTGGCCACCTCGGGCCAGGGCCGCGGCACCATCCTGGCCGCCGCCAAGGCGCTGGCGCTGGTGGCGCGGCTCGACGACTGGCTGGGCCGCGACGAGGGCCCGCTCGACCGCATCGCCGAAGGCCTGCTGCGCAAGATCCGCTTCAACCGGGGCGACCCGGTGTGGCAGTACCTGGGCGAGATCGAGCAGGACCAGGGCGCGGTGCTGCAGCTCACGCCCGAGGGCATCGAGCTGTTCGACGCGGCCGTGGCCGACCGCGCCGGCATCGACTACGGTTGCGTCGTCACCGGCGTGCCCCAACCGCGCGAGCGGCTGGTGGCCGGTGAACTGCTCGACCCCGAGTACGTGGCGCTGCGGGCGGTGTTCAGGCTGCTGCACGGGCTGACCTCGCGGCCGCATCCGCGCTACCCCTGCCCGCAGCCCCGGCCCGCCCAGCAGCGCGCGCTGGAGGCGGCCTTGGGCTTCAAGCCGACGCCGGCGACCAACGACGGCATCGTGCCGACGCTGAGCCAGCTGCACGGCCGGCTGCTGCACGTGGCGCGCGCCGACCACCTCGACGTGGTGGGCCACTACACGCTGGCGGGCGGGCGCACGGCCGACTGGCTGCCCTCGGGGGCGGGCTTCACGCCCGAGGCCTTCGAGGCCACCTGGGACGCGGTGGCCGGGGCCATCGCGCGCAGCCTGCCGCGCGCGCCGGGCTGATCAGCCCGGCCGGCCGTCGATGCGCGGCCGTCCCAGCCAGCCGCCGTAGCGCCAGGCCCAGCCGGTGGCGGCCACGGCCCAGGCGGCCACGGCCAGCAGCACCAGCGGGCCTTCGGCCGCGGGCCACAGCACGGCGCCCAGGCGCAGCAGCGTGGCCGTCTGCAGACCCCAGTACAGGGCCCAGGCCGGGTTGTCGGCGGCCAGCGGGCGGCCGCTGTGGCCGGCGGCCACGCGGGTGATCATCGCGATCAGCGTGCAGCCCAGGTAACCCATCGTCAGCGCGTGCGTGGGCGCCAGGCCCAGGCCGGCGGGGCTGACGCCGGTGGCCTGCAGGCCGTGCGACACGGCGGCCAGCGCCAGCGCCAGGCCCAGCCAGACAAAACCGCCGTGCAGCATGGCCAGCAGGCGGATCTTCAGGCTCTGCACCAGGCCCCAGCGCACCGCCAGCCACAGCATCAGCGCGGCGGCCGGGGCCTCCAGCACCAGCTGCGCCCAGCGCCAGGCCGGCGGCAGCGGCCACCACAGCAGATCGGCCACCGCCCCGGCGCCCGCCAGCGCCAGCGCCGCCAGCCCCGCCCACAGCAGCCAGTTGGGCCGCCAGGCATCGAGCAGCGGCAGCGCGCTGGTGGTGAAGAACGGGATCATGCGGTGCGACACGGTCCAGAAGAGGGGCGCCAGGCAGCCCCACAGCGCCAGCTGCGTGGCCACGCGCACGCCGATGGCCTGGCCGGTGGTCAGTGCGGCCGCGGCCGCCCACAGCGCCAATGCACCCAGCGCGGCGGCTGCCGCGATCACCCGCGCATGCAACTGGTCGGCCACCGGGCTGCGCCGCAGCAGGCCGACGAAGCGCGCGACGATGGCGCTCCAGCCGCCGGCCACCGCCGCGATGCCCAGTGCCGCGACCAGGGCGTGGGCATGGAAGCCGATCAGCGCCACGGCCCAGCCCGACAGCATGGCCGCCACCGGCCAGCGCAGGCTGCGCGCGGCCACGTCGGGCAGCCCCAGCCAGCGGGGACCGGCGGTGAACAGGAAGCCGACGATGAACAGCGGCATGAAGCCCATGCCCATCAGCAGCCCATGCGCCAGCGCCGGTGGCACGGCCCAGGGCAGGGCCAGCCCGGCCTGACGCGCCACCAGCGCCGCGGCCCACCACAGCGCGCTGGTGGCCAGCATCAGCGCCGCGCTGAAGAAGCCCAGGCGGTGCGGCGCGGTCAGCAGCCGGGCCACGGTCCAGCGCCGGTCGACCGGCGGGCCATCGGCACCCGGCCCACGGCCGCCCGGCGTGGGCGGCGTGGGCGGCGCGGGGCGGATCGGCAGGGTCTTCATGGCCTGCGCAGGGCGCGGTGGGCGCCGAGCCCGGTCAACCCGTGCTCCAGGTGCGCGGGCGGCGCATGCCGGCGATGCGGCAGGCCTGGCCCACGTAGCCGTAGGGGAACAGCTCGAACAGGCGCTTGCGGCCCTGGCCGGGATGGCGCTGGTCCAGCAGCTTCATCGCATGGCGCGCATCGGCGCAGACGCGGTGCTCCTGGTAGTGCTCGCGCATGAAGCGGATCACCAGCCAGTGCTCGTCCTGCAGCGTGATGCCCTGCACCCGAGCCAGCGGCGCTGCCATGTCGTCGGTCCAGCGGTCGGGGTCGACCAGGTAGCCTTCGTCGTCCAGCAAGGCGGGGTCGATCTCGGCGGGCTTCAGGTTCGGGGTCGGGGTCGGGGTCGATGTCATGCGGCACCTCAAGGGCTGATCGGCACACCACTGCCATCCAGGGTGTCTTGGAGTTCGTCGGGTTCGTGCCGCCGGTACGGGCCGGTGCCGGCGTTGTCGGCGCTGGACGCGGGGATGAAGCCGCCGCGCAGCACGTCGAACACATGCACCTCGCCGTCCTCGAGCACGTAATGCCAGCCGTGCAGGCTGAGCTGCTGCGCCTCGACCCGCTCGCGCACCATCGGGTAGTCCATCAGGCGTTCGAGCTGCAGCACCACGGCGCGCTGCTCGGTGCGGCGCAGCACCTCGGGGCCGGGCTCGGCCACCGGCAGCGCGGCTTCGCGGCCCAGTTCCAGCCACTGCGCCAGGTTGCGCGCCGCCGGGTGCGATTCGCCGTACAGCGCGCGGATGCCGCCGCAGTGGCTGTGACCGCAGACGATGATGCGGCTGACCTGCAGGTTGAGCACCGCGAACTCGATCGCCGCGGCGGTGCCGTGAAAGCCCGCCGAGCCGTCGTAGGGCGGCACGAAGGCGCCGACGTTGCGCACCAGGAACAGCTCGCCCGGGCCGGTGCCGGTCAGCAGGTAGGGCACCAGGCGCGAGTCGCTGCAGCCGATGAACAGCGTGGTCGGGTGCTGGCCATCGTCGACCAGCATGCGGAAGTGGCTGCGGTGCTGCGGAAACGCGTCATCGTGGAAATTGCGCAGCCGCTGCAGCAGTTCGTCAGGCATGGCCAGGTCACTCGGGGTGCGCATGGCAGGGCCACCTACTGCACCAGCGGCGTGTCGGCAGCTTCC
>JAURXG010000540.1 GCA_030654555.1 Aquabacterium sp. | reverse complement strand
GGCGGCCACCAGCGGCGCGGCGCGCGGCGCAGCGGCCGCCGCGGTCGCCCCGCCGGCCGGCGGGAAGGCCAGGAAGCGCAGCAGCACCATGGTCAGCGCGGCGTATTCATCCGACAGCAGGCTCAGCTCGGCACGGCCATGCACGACGATGCTGTAGAGCAGCTGGGTCTCGTCGGGGGGCAGTTCGCCGGCCAGCTGGCGGGCGCCGGCGGTGTCGGGATCGGTGTCGTCCAGTGCACCGGGCACGGCCTGCTCCACCGCCATCTGCTGCAGCAGCGCGGCCATCTCCTCGAGCGTGCCGGCGGCCGACAGGCCCTGGCCGCGCAGCGCGTCGACGGTGGCCAGCACCGCCACGCCGTCGCGCGCGGCCAGCGCCTGCACCAGCGCGGCCGCGTGCGAGCGGTCGACCGTGCCCAGCATCGCGCGCACGCCCTCCTCGGCCAGCGTGCCGGCGCCGAAGGCGATGGCCTGGTCGGTCAGCGACAACGCGTCGCGCATCGAGCCGCGCGCCGCGCGCGACAGCAGCCGCACCGAGCCGGCATCGGCCGCCACGCCCTCGGCGGCCAGCACCTGCTGCAGGTGCGCGGCCACCGTCTCGGGCGCCATCGGCCGCAGGTTGAACTGCAGGCAGCGGCTCAGCACCGTGGGCAGCATCTTCTCGGGGTCGGTGGTGGCGAGCACGAACTTCAGGTAGTCGGGCGGCTCCTCCAGCGTCTTCAGCAGCGCGTTGAAGGCGTCCTTGGTGAGCTGGTGCGCCTCGTCGATCATGAAGACCTTGTAGCGGCCGACGCTGGGCTTGTAGGCGGCGCGCTCGATCAGCTCGCGGATCTCGTCGATGCTGCGGTTGCTGGCGGCGTCGAGCTCGATGTAGTCGATGAAGCGGTCGGCGTCGATCTCGGTGCAGGCCTGGCACACGCCGCAGGGATGGGCGGTGACGCCGCCGGTGCCGTCGGGGCCGGTGCAGTTCAGGCTCTTGGCCAGGATGCGGCTGACGGTGGTCTTGCCGATGCCGCGCGTGCCGGTGAACAGGTAGGCATGGTGCAGCCGGCCGCTGGTCAGCGCATTGCCCAAGGCTTGCACCACATGCGCCTGACCCACCATCTGCTCGAAGCTGCGGGGTCGGTACTTGCGGGCCAGGACGACGTGACTCATCGGTTCATTCTACGGTTGGGGCCCGGCGCGCCCGGGTGCCTGCGGGTACGTGCCGGCCGCCGGCCCGGCCGGGGCGTCGCCGATAATCGCCGCATGAGTTCCTCCCACGCCCCCTCCAGCCCCGGCACCCTCAGCTACGAACAAGCGGGCGTCAACTACGACCTGATCGACCCGCTGAAGGTCACGGCGCAGCGCGCGGCGGCGGCCACCGCCGGCCACCTGGCGGCGCATGGCTTCACCGAGGTGGTGGCCTCGCGCGGCGAATCGGCCTACGTGGTCGACGTGGGGCCGTTCTACATCGCGTCGATCGTCGAATGCCTGGGCTCCAAGGCGCTGGTGGCCGACGAGATGGCCACGCTGACCGGCCGCCCCTGGTATGCCGGCATCGCGCAGGACACCATCGCGATGGCGGTCAACGACCTGATCACCGTGGGCGCCACGCCGCTGGTGGTGCAGGCCTACTGGGCCGCCGGCGGCTCGGACTGGTTCGGCGACGCGGCGCGCGCGCAATCGCTGGTGGCCGGCTGGAAGGCCGCCTGCGAGGTCTGCAAGGTGGCCTGGGGCGGCGGCGAGACGCCCGCGCTGGCCGGCATCGTCGAGGCCGGGCGCATCGACCTGGCCGCCTCGTGCACCGGGCTGATCAACCCGAAAGAGCGGCTGAGCGTGGGCGACCGGCTGGCCGCCGGCGACGCCATCGTGCTGCTCGACTCCAGCGGCATCCACGCCAACGGCCTGAGCCTGGCGCGCAAGCTGCTGGAGCGCCTGCCCGGCGGCTGGCTGACCGAGATCGACCCGGCCGGCCATCCCGGCCTGAGCTACGGCGAGGCGCTGCTGGCGCCCACGGTGCTGTACTCGCCGGTGACCGAGGCGCTGTGGGCCGCGGGCATCGTGCCGCACTACTGCGCCAACATCACCGGCCACGGCTGGCGCAAGCTGCTGCGCCACCCGGGCGCCTTCACCTACCGCATCCACACCGTGCCGCCGGTGCCGCCGGTGCTGAAGTTCATCCAGCAGCAGGCGCAGCAGGACGACCGCGAGGCCTACAGCACGCTCAACATGGGCGCCGGCTTCGCGATCTTCGTGCCGGCCGATCAGGCCGAGCGCACGGTGGCGATCGCCCAGGGGCTGGGCATCGGCGCGCGCGTGGCCGGCCAGGTGGAGGCCGGCCCCAGGCAACTGCTGATCGAGCCGCTGGGCATCCGCTTCGGCGACGACGACCTGCAGTTGCGCTGAGGCGCGGCGCCGCCGCGTCGCCGGGGTTCCAACCGAAGCCGGCCCCGCGCCGGGCGTTTCGTGATGTCTTGCTCGGATCTGGGGGGTCCGGGTTGGTTGCCGAGACCCGCCGATGACAGATCAGATATGATTTTCGAAATCATTTCGAGCAGTACATGTCACCCTTGTCGTCCCTTTCCGCGCGGCCCCAGCCGCTGGTGCAGCCCCTGACGTCCCGACGCGGGTTCATCCCGCGTCCCGCCCTGAGCGGCCGTCGGGGGGCAGCGTGAACCTGCAGGCCCAAGTCCTCGAGTGCGCGCCGTCCCTGCCGGGACTGGGGTCGCTGGGCGCCCTGCCGCGCCCGGTGGTCCCGCCGCTGCAGCTGGTGGCCGCGCCACCGGTCAGCCCCGATTTGCTGCGCAGTTTGCCGCTGCTGTGCCATCTGGATCCAGCCCAGGCCCAGTGGCTGGCCAGGCGGGTGAACCTGCGCCGCGTGGCGCGGCAGGCGCGGGTTGTCGAGCAAGGCGGCCGCGAGACGGCGCTGCACTACCTGCTCAAGGGCCATGCCCAGGCCGTGCGGCACAACAGCGCGGGGCGCTCGCTGGTGATCGACCAGTTGCGCCCGGGCGATCACTTCGGTGAGCTGAGCCTGCTCGACGAGCAGCCGCAGACGGCCACCGTGCGCTGCACCGTCAGCAGCGAATGGCTGGTGGTCAGCCGCGCCGACTTCCTGCACTGCCTGGGCGAATCGCCCGCGCTGCTGCAGGCACTGCTGCAGGCGCTGGTGCACCGGGCGCGCCGCAAGACCCGGCACATCGCGCTGCTGGCGCTCAACGACGTGCATGGCTGCGTGGTGCAGCAGCTGATCGACCTGTCCGAGCTGCGTGCGGGCCAGCGCGTGGTGGCCGGCCGCATCAGCCGCCAGGCCATCGCCGACATGATCGGCGCCTCGCGCGCGATGGTCAGCCGGGTGATGATGGTGCTGACGCGGCGCGGCGAGATCGAGTTGCTGCCCGACGGTTCGACGGCGATCCATTGCCAGCCGCCGGATCGCCCGGCACGCCGGCGCCGCGCAGCGTCGGCGCCGACCTGAGCGGCACGCCGACGGCGTCGACAATCGGCGCTTCGGCCTGCCCACGCGCCTGGCGTCGGGCGGCCCTCCCCGCGGGTGCCCATGGTCAACCTCTTCACATTCCAGCTGGTCGCGCTGGCGTCGGGCGTCTTGTACGGCCTGCTCGCGCTGACCGTCTGGTCGCTGCTGCACCGCCGCCACCACGCGCTGCCGGTCAACCTGTGGTCTGCCGGGTCGCTGGCGATGGGCGGCGGGCTGTCGCTGTTCGCCCAGCGCGGCCTGGTGCCGGACTGGGCCAGCTACGGCGCGGCCAACAACCTGATGGCGCTGTCGCTGGTGCTGCGCATCCTGGCGCTGCGCTTCGACCTGGGCCTGCCGCTGCAGGCCGCGCGCCTGCTGCTGATCTGGGCGCTGACCTCGGCGGTGTACTGGCTGTGCATGCAGTGGCCCGAAGAAGCCCTGCGCGTGTACTTCGGCAGCGTGATGCTGGTCCTGGGCGCCGTCGCCTTTGGCTGGCACGCCGCGGCCGCCGGGCGCCAGACGCCCACGCGCAGCGGCCTGCTGCTGGCCGGCGTGGAGTGGTTGCTGGCGGCCGCGCTGGCGCTGCGCGTGGGGCTGATGGCGGCAGGCGTGGTGCCGGCACGTGGGCTCACCGACACCTGGGACTTCGCCCTCGTCGCCTGCTTGACGGTGATCTCGGCGCTCTACGGCAACCTGGCCTACCTGGGCATGGTGCTCGATCGCAGCCGGGTGGCCGAGCGGCGCGCCAGCGAGGCGCAGATCGCCGAGTCGCTGCGGCGCGAGGCCGCCGAACACCAGACTGCGGCGCTGCGCGAACTGCTGGCGCAGCGCGACCACCTGGCCAGCGAGCGCCAACAGCTGCTGCAATTGCTGGCGCACGAGATCCGCCAGCCGCTGCACAACGCCAGCGGCGCGCTGCAGGCCGCGCGATCGGTGCTGGAAGGCCCGCAGGCCGGCAGCAGCCAGCGGGCGTCCGAGCGCCTGCAACGGGCGCAGGCGGTGCTGGGCGACGTGCGCTCGGTGCTGGACAACACGCTGGCCGCGGCCAGCCTGCTGAGTGGCGGCGATGCGCTGTATGCACCCGACACCGACATCGACTTCCTGATCGACCTGACGCTGGGCGACCTGCCCGAGGAGCAGCGCAGCCGGGTGGGCGTGGTGTGGCACGACCAGATCCGCAGCGCCGAGTTCGAGATCGGGCTGGTGCGACTCGCCCTGCGCAACCTGCTGCGCAATGCCTTCAGCCATGGCGGGCCCGAGGTGTCGGTGCTGATCTGCATCGAGGAGCAGCCCAACCCGCCGGCGCTGGTGATCAGCGTGCTCGATGACGGCGTGGGCCCGCCACCCGAGCTGCTGCAGCCGCCCGCGCCGACCGCCGACCCGACGCCCGCGCCGCCGCAAGC
>JAURXG010000539.1 GCA_030654555.1 Aquabacterium sp. | reverse complement strand
TAGACGTATTCCTTGACGTAGATGCCCAGGCGCTTCAGGTCGATCAGCGGGTAGGCCACCACCTGTCCGGGGCCGTGGTACGTGACCTGGCCACCGCGGTTGGTGGCCACCACCGGGATGCCATCGGCATGCAGCAGGTGCTCGGGCTTGCCGGCAATGCCCTGGGTGTAGACCGGATCGTGCTCGACCAGCCAGAGTTCATCGGGCGTGTCCGCCGTGCGCGCCTCGGTGAAGCGGCGCATGGCCTGCGCGACGGGCTCGTAGGGCTGGCGACCCAGCGTCAGGATCTTCATGCCGAGGCGGCTACAACACCACCTTGACCATCGGGTGCGTGGACAGCGTGCGGTACAGCTCGTCGAGCTGCTCGCGGCTGGTGGCCGTCACCGTCAGCGTGATGCCGAGGTACTTGCCGCCGCTGCTGGGCCGTTGCTCGACCGTGGCGGGCTGGAAGCCCGGGTCGAACTGCAGCGCCACGTTGACCATCGCCTCGACGAAACCGTCGACCTGCGCGCCCATCACCTTGATCGGGAACGCGCTGGGGTACTCGATCAGCGAGCGCTCAGGCGGAATCTCGGGGGGAATGCTGGCCATGCCCGTGTGCCCGCTCAGAGGGCCTGCAGCAGCTTGGCGCGCTGGTAGGCCTCGTACAGCCGGGCGTAGACCGGGCCGGGCTTGCCGCGCAGCGCGCCGTGGCCGACCAGGTCGCCGTCGAGCTTGGTGATCGGCAGCACCTCCTTGGTGGCCGAGCTGAGCATCAGCTCGTCGGCGCTGCGCACGTCGGACTCGGAGATCGGGCGCAGGTTGTAGGCGATGCCCACGTCCTCGCACAGCTCGGCCAGCAGGTCGTAGCGGATGCCTTCGAGCACGTGGTCGCTCTTGGGCGGGCCCAGCAGCGCACCCTCGTGCACCACCCACACGTTGCTGGCCGAGGCCTCGGTGAGCCAGCCGTCGCGGAACATCACCGTCTCGGTCGCACCGTGGTCGGCCGACATCTGCCGCGCCAGCACCGCGCCCAGCAGCGACACGCTCTTGATGTCGCCGCGCTCCCAGCGGAAGTCGCGCGCGGTGATGCAGGTCACGCCGTGATGGCGCATCTCGGCCGACGGCGGCTTCATCGCGTTGGTCATCACGAACACGGTGGGCGTCAGCCCCTCGGGCATCACATGGTCGCGCAGCGCCACGCCGCGGGTGATCTCGATGTAGACCATCTGGTCGTCGGCAGGCTGCGTGGCCACCAACTCGCGTGCCAGCGCCAGCCAGCCGTCGCGGTTGTGCGGGTTGGGGATGCGCACCTTGGCCAGGCTGCGGTCCAGGCGCGCCATGTGCTCGTCGAAGCGGAAGAAGCGCCGGCCGTACACCGGGATCACCTCGTAGATGCCGTCACCGAAGATGAAACCGCGGTCCAGCACCGACACCTTGGCATCGCGCAGCGGCAGGGTTTGCCCATTCAGGTGGCACAGGGCATCGGGCAGCAGGGTGTGGGGCATGGCGGGCCTTTGGTCGAAAGAGCGTGATCAGCTTAGCCGATGGGTGGGCGGATGGATTGATCCAGGATCACTTGATCCACAGCCGGATCGAGTCCCAGGCGCGGCCCAGCAGCCCGGCCTGCGGCACCGCCTGCTGCACCACCAGCGGCACGCTGGCGATGCGCACGCCGGCGGCGGTGCTGACCTCGAGCGTGCCCACGCGCTGGCCCTGGGTGAGCGGGGCCACCAGCGGGTCGGTGCGCGAGATCACGGTCTTGAGCTTGTCGCCCTCGCCCTTGGGCACGGCCACCACCAGCGCCTGCGCGGCACCCAGCGCGGCGGTGGGCTGCGCGCCCTTCCACACCGGCACGGTGGCCGCGGGCTTGCCGGCCTCGAACAGCCGCACCGCGTCCCAGGCGGTGTAGCCCCAGTTCAGCAGCTTCTGGCTCTCGCTGGCGCGGGCCTCGCGCGAGGCGGTGCCCAGCACCACGCTGACCAGGCGGCGCTTGCCGTTGGGAAAGTCGCGCTGCGCGCTGGCCACCAGGCAGTAGCCGGCGGCGTCGGTGTAGCCGGTCTTCATGCCGTCGATGGCCGGGTCGCGGCCCAGCAGCATGTTGCGGTTGTCCTGCGTGATGTTGTTGAAGCTGTAGTTGCGCTGCGCGTAGTAGACGGCGTAGTGCTCGGGGAAGTCGCGCACGATGTGGGCGGCGATCAGCGCCATGTCGCGCGCGCTGCTGTAGTGGCCGGGCTCGGTCATGCCGGTGGGGTTCTTGAACTGGCTGTTCTTCAGGCCCCAGGCCTGGGCCTGGCGGTTCATCATCGCGACGAAGCCCTCGACCGTGCCGCCCACGCCCTCGGCCAGCGCCACCGCGGCGTCGTTGCCCGAGACGATGATCATGCCGCGCAGCAGTTCATCGACCTTGGGCGTCATCTTCGGGTCGATGAACATCAGCGAGCCGCCGAGCTTGCGCTCGTTCCAGGCCTGCACCGACACCGGCAGCGTCTGCTCCAGCGTCAGCTTCTTGGCCTTGAGCGCGTCGAACACCAGCCAGGCCGTCATCAGCTTGGTCAGCGAGGCGGGGTCGGTCTGCGCATCGGCCTGGCGCTCGGACAGCACCTGGTCGCTGCTCACGTCGAGCAGCAGGTAGGCCTTGGCGGCCACCTCGGGGGGCTGCGGCGCCTGTGCCAAGGCGGGGGTCAGACTGGCAGCCGCCAGCAACAGGGTGAAGAGCGAAACGATCAGTCGGTTCATCGAAATCCGGTCAGGAGAGAAAGAAGAAGGAGCCCGCACGCGGGCAAAAGTTGCAGGGCCACACGCCCGGACCACGGCGCAGGCCGGCCGGGCACCGCCCGGCCGGACCGCGGCGCAGGCGGGCCGGGCACCGCCCGGCCCTGGGGTTGTTCATGGCTGCCGCCACTGCTGGACCACGAGGTTCTTCAGCAGCGTGAGCTGGCCGTGGAAGAAGTGGCCGACGCCCGGCAAGACCAGCACCGGCAGCACCTGCGGCCGGGCCCAGGCCAGCGTGGCGGCCAGCGGCACCACGTCGTCGGCCTCGCCGTGGATCACCAACGTGTCGGGCGCCACGTGGGCCGGCATCTCGAAGCGGCTGGTGGCGGGGCCCACCAGCACCAGGCGCTCGACCGGCTGGCGGTCGGGCTGACCGCCGGGCTCCGCGCCGGCCAGCCGCGCCGCCGCCTGCGCGGCGACATAACCGCCGAACGAGAAGCCGGCCAGCGCCAGCGGCAAGCCAGGCGCGGCCGCGCGTTGTGCGGCGATCACCGCCAGCGCATCGTCGATCTCGCCGCGGCCCTCGTCCCAGGCACCCGCCGAGGTGCCCACGCCGCGGAAATTGAAGCGCACCGCCCGGTAGCCCAGCTGCACGAAGGCGCGCGCCAAGGTCTGCACCACCTTGTTGTCCATCGTGCCGCCATGCTGCGGATGCGGGTGGCACAGCACCGACACGCCCCGCAGCGCCACACCGGCAGCCGGCTCGTCGATCTCGCACTCGATCGCGCCGGCCGGGCCGGCCAGCGTCTCGCGGCGGGTGTCTTGTTTCATCGTGGCGCGCTCGCCGGTCAGCGGCCCACGTCGGGCGGCAGCAGCAGGCGCTCGACCGGCCGGCCGTTCTTCAGGTGCGATTCGACGATCTCGTCGACGTCGGCCGCATCGACGAACGTGTACCAGGTCTCGTCGGGATAGACCACCGCCACCGGGCCGCCGGCGCAGCGGTCCAGGCAGCCGGCCTTGTTGACACGCACGCCCCCCTGCCCGGCCAGGCCTTCGGCCTTGACCCGGCTCTTGCAGTGGTCGAAGGCGGCCTGTGCACCTTGGTCGGCACAGCAGGCTTCGCCATTGCTGCGCTGATTGAGGCAGAAGAAGATGTGGTGCTTGTAGTAGCTCATGGGGGCCGGATTGTAGAGAGGGCCCGGGGAAACCCCAGCATCGGCCCGCCCCGGCTTTACCTCGAACCCAGGCGGCCCAGCAGCCAGGCCATGGCCGCGTAGGGCCACAGCCGGCCCACCCACTGTGCCAGTCCGTGAAAGCGCACGAACTGGCCCTGCTCCCAGCCCTGCAGGCTGTCGGCGAAGTACGGGTCGGTGGGCGCCTGGTGCACCAGCACCACCAGGCCGGTCAGCGCCACCAGCGCCAGCGCGCCGGCCAGCCGCGGCCCCAGCCACAACGCGGCCAGCGCCAGCAGCAGCGCCAGGCCCAGCGCCACCAGCGTGCCCGGCGTGCGCCAGGCCCAGGCATGGTCAGGCCCGAAGTTCAGCACCGTCGACAAGGTGGTGGCGGCCACCGCCATCACGGCCGCACCACCGGCCATCAGCAGGCGGCGCCATCCCGGCCGCGCCGCGGCAAAGGCCAGCAGGCAGGGCGACAGCAGGCCCAGCATCACCGCGAGCAGTTCGCCCTGCGGCGTCAAGGTCTGCTCGGCGGCGGGTGGCACGGCGAGCCAGGCGGACACCGGATCGGCCCAGGGCACGTCGGCCAGCAGGCCCGCCAAGGCCTCGTGCAGCACGTCGCCCACCTGCCCCACGCCCAGCGGCACCGGCGTCGGGAACAGCAGCGCCACCGGCCACAGCACCAGCAGCGCCAGCGCGCCGCCATTGCCGCGCTCCAGCCAGCGCTCGCGCATGGCCTGCCAGCGCCGCAGCAGGCCCAGCGCCTGCGCCAGCACCGCCAGCGCGGCGCCCAGCGCGGCACCCCCGGCGTTCAGCACCCAGTCCAGCAGCGAGGGCACCCGCTGCGGCAGCAGGTGCTGGGTCAGTTCCATCGCGTACGACAGAGCGACGCCCGCCAGCAGCGCCGTGGCCAATGCCGCCGCCAGCGTGGCCCCGTGGCGCAGCCGGGCCAGGCAGACCAGAAAGCCCAGCGGCGCATACGCCAGCAGGTTGCTGGTGATGTCGAACGGGATGAAGTAACGCGGCCAGGCCAGGCGCAGCAGTTCCCAGGCGGCCACGCCGGGCGGCCAGCGCCAGCCTTCGAACGGAAACAGGCTGGCATAGACGATCAGGGCCACCCAGGCCCAGCCCAGCGGCACGGCCGAACTGCGGTGAGCACCCGTCGTGCCGCGCATGGGGCTGGCCGGCGCGCGCTAGAACGGCTTGACGACCGCCAGCAAGACGATGGCGATGAACAGCAGCACCGTCACCTCGTTGAAGACGCGGAACCAGCGGTGGCTGCGCCGGTTGGCCGACTGCTCGAAGCGGCGCAGGTGGCCGCGGCACAGGTGCTGGTAGCCGATCACCGCCACCACCAGCGCCAGCTTGGCATGCAGCCAACCCGTGCCGGCAAAGCGCCCGGCGCCATAGCCCAGCCACAGCCAGAAGCCCAGCGCCAGCGCCACCACCATCAGCACGTTGGCGAAGCGGTAGAGCTTGCGCGCCATCAGCAGCAGGCGCTCGCGCTCGGCATGGCTGTCGGCGGGCACCATCGCCAGGTTGACGAAGATGCGCGGCAGGTAGAACAGGCCCGCAAACCAACTGGCCACGAAGACGTAGTGGAAGGCCTTGATCCACAGGTAGGCATTGCTCATGCGAACCATTATCGGGGTGGCCGGCGGGCAGCGCCCGGCTGCGCCGAACGGCCTTGCGCGGCGGCCGGACCCAACCCACAACGTGAGCGACCATGGCCAAAAAAGAGCCCCAGCCACGAGGGCTGGGGCGGCAAGCCTTATCGCTGTCATCACGCTAAGGCACCTGCTCAGGGAGGAAAAGCAGGGGGTCGTCACCTTGCAGCGCCAACCCGGTGTCAATATTAGCAGATTGAGTTTGCGCAGGTCACTGCGCCGGGTGCGGACAAACGCTGATGTAATTCACTGAATCCGCGCATTCAACTGTCAGGCGGACAAGACACCCGCCGAACCCGACACGACCCGAGGAGCACCGACAACATGGCCGTCCCCCCCCTGCCCGCCTTTCCCGCCAGCCGGCCGCGCCGCCTGCGCCGCGACGCCTTCACCCGCGAGCTGGTGCGTGAGAACCGCCTGCACCCCAGCGACCTGATCCTGCCGGTGTTCGTGCAGGACGGCCACGACCAGGTGCAGGACGTGGCCAGCATGCCCGGCGTGCAGCGGCTGTCGATCGACCGGCTGTTCGGCCTGGCCGAGCAGTGCGTGAGCCTGGGGGTGCCGGTGATGGCGCTGTTCCCGGTGATCGACGGCAAGCTGAAGACGCCCGACGGCATCGAGGCCACCAACCCCGACGGCCTGGTGCCGCGCACCGTGCGCGCGCTGAAGGACCGCTTTCCGCAGCTGGGCGTGCTGTGCGACGTGGCGCTGGACCCGTTCACCTCGCACGGCCAGGACGGCCTGCTCGACGAGAGCGGCTACATCCTCAACGACGTGACGGTGGCCATGCTGACCCGGCAGGCGCTGGTGCAGGCCGACGCCGGCGTCGACATCGTGGCGCCCAGCGACATGATGGACGGCCGCATCGGCGCGATCCGCCAGGCGCTCGAAGGCTCGGGCCACATCAACACCCGCATCATGGCCTACAGCGCCAAGTACGCCAGCGCCTTCTACGGCCCGTTCCGC
>JAURXG010000610.1 GCA_030654555.1 Aquabacterium sp. | reverse complement strand
TTGATCCACACGTCGCGCGGCTTGCCGGCGATCTCGTGGCGCTGCACCAGCGCGCGCGCGTTGCCCGGGTTGGTCTCCAGGTGCAGCACCCGGTTGGCATGGGCATACAGCACCGGATCGCGCTTGACCTGCTCGTAGCTGGGCAGGCGGATCACGCAGCGTTCGCGCGGCGGCATCTGGATGCGGCCGCTGGGCTTGCGCACGATCTGGATCGGCTGCGCCGCGCCGGCGGCGGGCGGGCCGTCGTCCTTGGCGCAGGTCGTGCCCTGCTCGGCGGCCTGCTCCGAGGTGGTCTGGTAGGGGTTGCTGTGCTCGTCGATGCGGCCGGGCAGGTCGACGTCGCTGGAGTCGATCTCGAACCAGCCGGCGGCCGTCGGGTCGTCGTCGCGCCGCAAGAATGCTGTGCCCCGCACGTCGGTGATGCGGGCCACCGGCTCGCCCTTGGCCAGGCGGTGGGCGATCTCGATGATCGCGCGCTCGGCATTGCCGAACAGCAGCAAGTCGGCCTGCGCATCGACCAGCATCGAGCGGCGCACCTTGTCCTGCCAGTAGTCGTAGTGGGCGATGCGGCGCAGGCTGGCCTCGATGCCGCCCAGCACGATCGGCACGCCGGCGAAGGCCTCGCGGCAGCGCTGGGTGTAGACCAGGCTGGCGCGGTCGGGCCGCCGGTCAGGCGCGCCGCCGGGCGTGTAGGCATCGTCGCTGCGCGCGCGGCGGTCGGCGGTGTAGCGGTTGATCATCGAATCCATGTTGCCGGCGGTGACGCCGAAGAACAGGTTCGGCGCGCCCAGCACCTGGAACGGCTCGGCGCTGTGCCAGTCCGGCTGGGCGATGATGCCCACGCGGAATCCCTGGGCCTCCAGCGTGCGGCCGATCACCGCCATGCCGAAGCTGGGGTGGTCGACATAGGCGTCGCCGCTGACGATCACGATGTCGCAGCTGTCCCAGCCCAGCGCGTCCATCTCGGCGCGGCTGGTCGGCAGGAAGGGCGCGGTGCCGAAGCGCCGGGCCCAATACGGCCGCCAGCTGGTCAGCGGTTTGGCCTGGGTGCCGGCGGTTGGCGCATCGGTGACAGAAGGCACGGGCAAGGGTGGGGGATAAAAGCGGGATTCTCGCCGCCCGGCCGGCGCGGCGGGCGGGCAGGGCTTTACCGCCACGCTATCCTGCCGGCGGCCCGACCCTTTCACGATCCTCCAGGAGACTCCATGAAGACCCGCATCACCGAACTGTTCGGCATCCAGCACCCCATCATCCAGGGTGGCATGCACTACGTGGGCTTTGCCGAACTGGCTGCGGCGGTGAGCAATGCCGGCGGGCTGGGCCTCATCACCGGGCTGACGCAGCGCACGCCCGAGCTGCTGGCCAACGAGATCCGCCGCTGCCGCGAGATGACCGACAAGCCGTTCGGCGTGAACCTCACCTTCCTGCCCACCGTCAGCTCGCCCGACTACCCGGGCTACATCAAGGCCATCATCGACGGCGGCGTCAAGGCGGTGGAGACGGCCGGCAACAACCCGCAGAAGTGGCTGCCGATGCTGCACGAGGCCGGCATCAAGGTGATCCACAAGTGCACCAGCGTGCGCCACTCGCTGAAGGCCCAGGCCATCGGCTGCGACGCGGTCAGCGTCGACGGCTTCGAGTGCGGCGGCCACCCGGGCGAAGACGACGTGCCCAACTTCATCCTGCTGCCGCGCGCGGCCGACGAGCTGAAGATCCCGTTCGTCGCCTCCGGCGGCATGGCCGACGGCCGCAGCCTGGTGGCCGCGCTGGCGCTGGGCGCCGAGGGCATGAACATGGGCACCCGCTTCATCGCCACGAAAGAGGCGCCGGTGCACCAGAACGTCAAGGACGCCATCGTCGCCGCCAGCGAGCTCGACACCCGGCTGGTGATGCGCCCGCTGCGCAACACCGAGCGTGTGCTGCGCAATGCCGCGGTCGACCGGCTGATCGAGAAGGAAAAAGCGCTGGGCGCGTCGATCAAGTTCGAGGACATCATCGACGAGGTGGCCGGCGTCTACCCGAAGATCATGACCGAGGGCGCGATGGAGGCCGGCGCCTGGAGCTGCGGCATGGTGGCCGGCCTGATCCACGACGTGCCCACCGTCAAGGTGCTGATCGACCGCATCATGGCCGAGGCCGAGGCGATCATCACGCAGCGGCTGGCGCGCTTCGTGGCGGCTTGAGCCGGACGCACCGGCGCCTGTCGCAGCGGCCTGCGGCGGGGGCCTGCCCGTCGCAGGCCGCCGGCACCTCGGCCGGGTGAGGTAGATTCGCTGCAGGACAGCAGGCGCTGTCCCCGCCATCGCCAGCGAGGTTGCCTTGCAAGAGCCACCGAAGTTCACGCCCGACGACACGCTGCGGGCCGACGCCAACAGCTTTCGCCAATTGGCCGAAGACCTGCCCGGCGCCTTGTACCGCTACAGGCTGAACGTGGACGGCAACGATGCCGTCGAGTACATGAGCCCGCGCTGCATCGAGCTCTGCGAGGTGCCGCCGGAGGTCATCCAGCGCGACGCCGGCGTGCTGTGGCGCATGGTCGACGCCGAGGACCGGCCGAGGATGCAGGCCTCGGTGGCGCGATCGGCGCAAACGCTGGAGCCCTGGTTCGGCGAATGGCGCATCACCACGCCGTCGGGCCGGCGCAAGTGGCTGGAGGGCCGCGGCCGGCCGGAGCGTCTGGCCGACGGCAGCACCGTCTGGCACAGCCTGGTGTTCGACGTCTCCGAACGCCATCGCGTCGACGCGGTGCTGCACTCCAGCGAGAAGCGTCTGGCCGACCTGCTCGACGTCAGCGGCGAAGGCGTCTGGGAGTGGGACATCGCGGCCGGCCGCATCAGCCACAACCGGCGCTGGTGCGAGATGCTCGGCGCCGGCGACGACCACCTCGAGCACGGGCTCGGGGTGCTCGAGCGCTTCGTGCACCCCGACGACTGGCCCGCGTTGATGGCCAGCGTGCAGCGCTGCCTCGACGAGGGGGTGCCGCAGCACAGCGAGTACCGCATGCGGCGCACCGACGGCCGCCTGATCTGGGTCGAGGACCGCAGCGATGTCGTCGAGCGTGATGCCGCCGGCAAGCCGCTGCGCATGGTCGGCGGCATGGTCGACATCACCGCGCGCAAGCTGGCCGAGCTGGACCTGCGCATCAAGGATGCGGCCATCGAGAGCTCGCTCAACGGCATCGCGCTGGCCGATCTGGACGGCCGGCTGACCTATGTCAATCCGGCGTTCTGCCGCTTGTGGGGCATCGCGCCCCAGGACGCGCTGGGCAGGTCGGCGGTGGACTTCTGGCGCGTGCGCGACGACCCCGAGCAGGTGATCCAGGCCCTGCGGCAGCAGGGCCACTGGCGCGGCGAGATGGACGGCGTGAGCGGCAACGGCCAGGTCTTCACGGCCGAGGTCTCGGCGTCGATGGTGCTGGGACCGGACGGCCGGCCGCTGTGCATGATGGGCTCGTTCGTCGACGTCACCGAGCGCAACCAGGCGCGCGACGGGCTGCGCCGGCTCAACGATCAGCTCGAGCAGCGCATCGCGCAGCGCACCGACGAGCTGCAGCGCGCCAAGGCCGAGGCCGAGCGCGCCAACCGCGCCAAGAGCGAGTTCCTCTCCAGCATGAGCCACGAACTGCGCACGCCGATGAACGCCGTGCTGGGCTTCGGCCAGCTGCTGGAGATGGACGAGACGCTGTCGGCACGATCACGCGCCTACGTGCACGAGCTGCTGCGCGGCGGGCACCACCTGCTCGAGCTGATCAACGAGCTGCTCGACCTGGCGCGGGTGGAGGCGGGCCGCATCCCGCTGTCGCTGGAGCCGGTGGCGCTGGCGCCGCTGCTCGACGAATCGCGCGCGCTGCTGGCACCGCTGGCGGCCGCGCGCGCGGTCAGCCTGCGCATCTCGCCGCCGGCGGCCGGCGCCGCCGTGCAGGCCGACCGCATCCGGCTCAAGCAGGTGCTGGTGAACCTGCTGGCCAACGCCATCAAGTACAACCACCATGGCGGCGAGGTGGCCGTGCGCACCGAGCCAGCGGCCGACGGTGCGTGGCGGCTGTCGGTGCAGGACACCGGCCCGGGCATCGCGGCCGACAAGCTGCCGCAGCTGTTCACGCCCTACCACCGCCTGGGCAACGACGCGGCGGCCGTCGAGGGCACGGGGATCGGGCTGGTCATCACCCGGCGGCTGGTCGAGCTGATGGGCGGGCGCATCGGCGTGCACAGCGAGGCCGGTCGGGGCACCACCTTCTGGATCGAGCTGCCGGCGGCCACGCTGGCCCAGGCGCCGGTGGCGCCACCCGTGGCGCACGCACACGAGCCGCCCCCGCGGGCGGCCGCGGGGCAGACCATCCTCTACGTCGACGACAACCCGGCCAACCTGAAGCTGATGGCCGAGATGCTGGCGCTGCAGCCGGGGCTGGAGCTGCTGACCGCGCACACGCCCGGGCTCGGGCTGGACCTGGCGCTGGCGCACCGGCCGGCGCTGATCCTGCTGGACCTGCAGATGCCGGTGATCGACGGTTTCCAGTTGCTGCAGCGGCTGCGCGCCGAGCCCACGTTGAGCGCGGTGCCGGTGGTTGCCGTCACCGGGCTGGGCACCGAGCGCGACCTCGAACGCGGCCGCGACGCCGGCTTTGCCGACTACATCGTCAAGCCGATCGTGCTGGGTGAACTGCTGCGCATCGTCGCGCAGCGGCTCGGCCGGGCAGCAGCGGTCTGAACCGCCACCGCCTCAGACCACCGCGGCGGCCCGCAGTGCCGTGATGGCGGCCTCGTCGTAGCCCAGCTCGGCCAGGATCTGCTCGGTGTGCTCGCCCAGCAGCGGCGGGCGCTGGCGCGGCACCGGCTGGGTGGCCGTCATCCAGATCGGCACGGCAGCCACCGGCGCCGGGCCGGGCAGGCCGGGGTAATGGGTGTCCTGCAGCAGGCCCAGCGCCTGCACCTGCGGGTGATCGAGCGACTGCTGCGGCGACAGCACCGGCGCGCAGGGGATCATCGCGTCGCCCAGGATCTTCACCACCTCGTCGCTGCTGCGCACGGCGCACCAGCGGCCCATGCGCTCGCTGAGGATGTCGCGGTGGCGGCCGCGCTCGTCGTCGGTGGCGAAGCGCGGGTCGTTGAGCCAGTCGGGGTCGCCCGGCGCGCGGCTGGCGTCCTGGTCCATCAGCTTGGCCCAGCGCTTGAACAGCGGGTGCCCGGTCACGGCCACCAGCACCCAGCCGTCCTGCACCGCGTACACGTCGTTGGGGCCCGAGGTCTGGCCGCGGTTGCCGGTGGCGATGCGGTGCGGCGCCACCAGTGCCTGCTCGATCAGCGACGAGTTGGTCACCGTCAGCGCGGTGGCCAGCAGCGCGCCGGTGACCATCTGGCCCTGGCCCGAGCGCTGGCGCTCCATCAGCGCGGCCAGCGTGCCGAAGGCGCAGTGCAGCGCGGTGCCGAAATCCACCCAACTGGCGGTGCTGCGGTAGGGCTGCTCGGGCGTGCCGGTCATGTAGATCGCGCCGGCCATGGCCTGGCCGACGGCGTCGAAGCCCACGTTGCGCTGCATCGGGCCCACCGGGCCGAAGGCGGTGTTGGTGACGAAGATGATGTCGGGGCGGTAGCCGCGCAAGGTGTCGTAGTCCAGCCCCATCGCGTTGAGCGTGGCCTGCGGCAGGTTGGCGATCACCACGTCGGCGCCGGCCACCAGCTTGGCCACCACCTCGCGGCCCTGCGGCGAGGCCGGGTCCAGCGTCATCGAGCGCTTGTTGCGGTTCATCTGCAGGAACAGCGCGCCCACGCCGCCGCCCACCTGCGCCGGAAAGCGGTCTTCGCTGCCGTCGCGCTTCTCGATGCGGATCACGTCGGCGCCGTACTCGGCCAGCAGCGCCGCGCAATAAGGCCCGGCGATGTAGCGGCCGAAATCCAGGACCCGGATACCCTGCAGAAGTGGAGCCATCGTGACAGTGCCTCGTGAGTGTCGATGTTGAAATGACGATGGT
Source organism: Aquabacterium sp. (assembly GCA_030654555.1). GTDB lineage: Bacteria > Pseudomonadota > Gammaproteobacteria > Burkholderiales > Burkholderiaceae_C > Pseudaquabacterium. The sequence goes on along the minus strand of JAURXG010000610.1, from coordinate 7,069 downwards.
AGGCCGGCCCGGTCGGGCAGCGCGCCACCCAGGAGACACCAGGAGACTCCCGATGACCGTGAAACCCGAATCCCAAGGCATGTGCTCGCAGCGCCTGGCGCGCATCGACCGCTTTCTGCAATCGCGCTACATCGCCAGCGGCAAGCTGCCCTGCGCGCAGCTGCAGATCTCGCGCGGCGGGCAGCTGGTGCACCAGTCGGTGCTGGGCCAGGCCCACCTGGCGACGGGCACGCCGCTGGCCGAGGACAGCATCGTGCGCATCTACTCGATGAGCAAGCCCATCACCAGCGTGGCTTTCATGATGCTGGTCGAAGAGGGCCTGGTGGCGCTGGACGACCCGGTGCACCGCTTCATCCCCAGCTGGCGCGACCTGGGCGTCTACGTGGCCGGCGCCGCCGGCCTGCCGGGATCGGCACCGGGCTGGCAGACCAAGCCGACCGCGGCGCCGATGCGCATGATCGACCTGCTGCGCCACACGGCGGGCCTGACCTACGGCTTCCAGATGCGCACCAGCGTGGACGCCGCCTACCGCAAGCAGCGGCTCGAGCCCTTCGAGCAGACCGAGGGCCTGGAAGGCTTCGTGCAGGCGCTGGCCAAGATCCCGCTCGAGTTCTCGCCCGGCACCGCGTGGAACTACTCGGTGGCCACCGACGTGCTGGGCTACCTGGTCGGCAAGATCTCGGGCCTGCCGTTCGAGCAGTTCCTGCAGGACCGCATCTTCGGGCCGCTGGGCATGGTCGACACCGCCTTCCATGTGCCCGATCACAAGGCGGGTCGGCTGGCCGAGTGCTACATGAACGGCAGCGACGGCAAGCTGACGCCGCTGGTGACCAACCGCGACTTCCGCAAGGCGCCCGGGGCCCCGTCGGGCGGCGGCGGGCTGGTGTCGACCGCGGCCGACTACATGCGCTTCTGCGAGGCGCTGCGCGGCGGTGGCGCGTTGGGCGACGTGCGCCTGCTCGGCCCCAAGACGCTGGCGCTGATGCGCAGCAACCACCTGCCCGGCGGGCGCGACCTGGCCGATCTGTCGGTGTCGCTGTTCTCCGAGGCCACCTACCAGGGCGTGGGCTTCGGCCTGGGCTTTGCGATGACCACCGACGTGGCCAAGACCCAGCTGGCCGGCTCGGTGGGCGAGTACTGGTGGGGCGGCGCCGCGTCCACCGCGTTCTGGATCGACCCGGTGGAAGACCTGAGCGTGGTGTTCCTGACCCAGTTCATGCCCAGCAGCCTGTACCCGATCCGGCGCGAGCTGCGCACGATGGTGAACGCCGCGATCGTCGATTCCAGGGCCTGAGCCGCGCCGGCGGCCGCGCAGGAAGGGGGCATGCCATGACGACGCAACAGCTGCTGTCGCAATCGCTGGAACAGGTGGTCGAGCGGATGGGCGACCCGGCGCCGCTGGTCTACCAGCGCCTGTTCGAGCGCTCGCCCGAGCTGCTGCCGATGTTCGTCGGCGATGACCGCGGCAGCGTGCGTGCCGAGATGTTCCTGCGCGCCATCGACACGCTGACCGACCTGGCCGGCGAGCGCCACTACGCCGCCGGCATGATCGCCTCGGAGTGGTCCAACCACCACATGAACGGCGTGACCACCGGGCAGTTCGAGAGCTTCTTCGAGATCATCGTCGAGGTCTGCCAGCAGGCGCTGGGTGCCGACTGGACGCCCGAGATCGACGCGGCCTGGCGCGGCACCCTCGCCCGGGTGACCGACGTCACGGCCCGGGCCTCGGCCGGCGGTTGAGGCCGCCGGAGCCCACCGCCGGCCTACCGGTAGACCAGCGCGCCGTCGTCCAGGTCGGCCTTCGGCAGCTCGTCCTTCTCGGTCGCGTAGTCCTGCAGCTGCTGCCAGGGTTGGCGGTCACCCTGGTGCGGCAGCAGGGCCATGCCACGCGCCAGGTAGCCAGGGTTGAAGTTCTGCGGATCGATCCACGGCAGCATCGGCATGCCCTGGTCCTGCGGGCGCAGCGTGGGCGTGACCACGCTGGCGCCACGCGCGTCCATGTGCTGCAGCAGCCGGCACACCAGGTCGGCGATCAGGTCGGCCCGCAGCGTCCAGCTGGCGCGGAAGTAGCCGAACACCCAGGCCATGTTGGGCACGCCGGTGAACATCGTGCCGCGCCAGGTGACGGTGTCGGCGAAGTCCAGCGGCGCACCGTCGATGGTGAAGCGGATGTCGCCCAGTGCGCTGAGGTTGAAGCCGGTGGCGGTGATCACCACGTCGGCCTCCAGCACCTGGCCCGACTGCAGCTGCAGGCCGGTCTCGGTGAAGGTCTCGATCTGGTCGGTGACGATGGACGCCTTGCCGGCGCGCACCGCCTTGAACAGGTCGGCGTCGGGCACGAAGGCGATGCGCTGCTGCCAGGGCCGGTAGCGCGGCGTCAGGTGCTGCTGCACCTGCGCCTCGAAGCCCGGGCCCAGCGCGGCGCTGACGCCGGCCAGCAACTCGCGCTTGACGACCTCGGGCTCGGCCACGCAGCGGCGGGTGAAGTTGGCCTGGTCGAACAGCACCTTGCGGCGCACGATCTCGTGCGTCCACTCGGCCGGGATGTCGAGCTGGCGCAGCGTGTCGGCCAGCTCGTTGGCATTGCGCCCGGTGATGAAGTAGGTGGGCGAGCGCTGCAGCATCGTGACCTGTGCGCACTGGTCGGCGATCGCCGGGATCAGCGTGGCCGCGGTGGCGCCCGAGCCGATCACCACCACCCGCTTGCCGGCGAGGTCGAGGTCGTCGGGCCAGGTCTGCGGGTGCACGATGCGGCCCTTGAACCGGCCCATGCCCGGCCACTCGGGCGTGTAGCCTGCTGAGTGTCGGTAGTAACCCTGGCACATCCACAGGAATTTCACCGAGAAGTGGACCGTTTCGCTGTGGCCCTCATCGGCCCCGGGGCGTGTGGCCTCGATCAGCCAGCGCTGGTCGGCACTGGACCAGGTGGCCGAGACGATGCCGTGCCGGTAGCGGATGTGCGGCGCGAGCTGGTTCTCCGCGATCACCTCGCCCATGTACTTCAGGATCTCGGCGGCGGTGGCGATGGGGGCGCCCATCCAGGGCTTGAAGCGGTAGCCGAAGGTGAACAGGTCGCTGTCGGAGCGGATGCCCGGGTAGCGGTGCGTGCGCCAGGTGCCGCCATGGCTGGCCTGCGACTCGAGCACCACGTAGGTCTTGCCGGGGCATTGCTGCTGCAGGTGGTAGGCCGCGCCGACGCCGGAGATGCCGGCCCCCACGACCATCACGTCGAATTGTTCGGGCGGGGTGGTCAATGTGGCTGTGGCCATGGTCTGCCTCCTGGGCGTCAACAACGGAGGCGCAAACGCTAGCACGCGGTCACCACGTTGCCTGTCGCGCAGTGGGCAGGGGTTGCAGGGCAGGCCGGCGCGGCCCCCGCAGCCAGGGCCAACGACGAGGGCTGTCACCTTCGTGCGAGCCGCCGTGCGCGCTCGCGCTTAATCTGGCCGGCCCCGCCGCTGCAGGAGCCTGTCCATGCCTGAATACCTTCGCCTTCGCCAGATCTGTCTGGCCGCGCCGCGGCTGGAGCCGGTGCTCGACGACCTGCAGGCCATCTTCGGCATCGAGGTGTGCCACCGCGATCCGGGCCTGTCCGCCTACGGGTTGCAGAACGCGCTGCTGCCCATCGGCACCGATTTCCTGGAGGTGGTGGCGCCGCTGCACGACGACACGGCGGCCGGCCGCTTCATCCACCGCACGCGCGGCCACGGTGGCTACATGGCGATCTTCCAGGTGCCCGACCCGCGCCAGCGCCAGGCCCATGCCGCGGCGCTGGGCGTGCGCACCGCCCACGAGATCGATCGCCCCGACTACCAGAGTGCACAACTGCACCCACGCGACTGCCGGGCGGCCTTCATCGAGCTGGGCCACAGCCCGGGCGGCGACGAACGATCGGGCACCTGGTGGCCGGCCGGGCCGCATTGGCACGACCACGTGCGCACCGACGACACGCGCCGCCTGCTCGGCATCGAGCTGGAAAGCCCCGAGCCCGAAGCGCTGGCCACGCACTGGTCGCGCATCCTGGCCACGCCGCTCACCGTGGTCGATGGCGCGCCGGCGCTGGTGGTCGACGGCGTGGGCCTGCGCTTCGTGCCGGGCGCGGCCGACTGCCTGGGCGCGGTGGTGGTCGAGGTGGCCGACGTCCGCGCCACGCTGGACCGCGCCGTGGCCTGTGGCCATCGCATCGAGGGCGATGCCTTCCACCTGGCGGGTGTGACCTTCCGCGTCCGATGACCCGCCCCCCTGGAGCCCCGACCGCCATGAAATGCCTGCTGATCGCCAACCGCGGCGAGATCGCGATACGGATCGCGCGCAGCGCCGCCGACCTGGGCCTGTCCACCGTGGCGGTGTATTCCGAAGACGATGCGTTGTCGCTGCATGCCAAGGTGTGCGATCGGGCGATGCCGCTCAAGGGCGTGGGCCCCGCGCCCTATCTGGACATCGACCAGATCATCACCGCAGCCCACCAAGCCGGCTGCGACGCCATCCACCCCGGCTACGGTTTCCTCAGCGAGAACGCGCACTTCGCGCACCGCTGCGCCGAGGCCGGCCTGCGCTTCGTCGGGCCCGATCCGGCCACGCTGGCAGCCTTCGGCGACAAGGCCGAGGCCCGCGCGCTGGCCGCACAGTGCGGCATCCCGGAGCTGGCCGGCACCTCGCAGGCCACCTCGCTGGACGAGGCGCGGGCCTTCTTCGCCCAGCTGGGCCCGGGCGCCGGCATGATGATCAAGGCGATCGCCGGCGGCGGTGGGCGCGGCATGCGCGCGGTGCACCAGGCCGATCAGATCGAGAGCGCCTGGCAACTGTGCCGCGCCGAGGCGCTGAAGGCCTTCGGCCACGCGGAGGTCTATGTCGAGCGCTTGTTCCCGCGCGCGCGCCACATCGAGGTGCAGGTGGTGGGCGACGGCAGCGGCGCCGTGGTGCACCTGTGGGAGCGCGAGTGCAGCCTCCAGCGCCAGCGGCAGAAGCTGATCGAGATCGCGCCCGCGCCCGGGCTGGCACCGGCGATGCGCCAGCGCCTGCTGGACGCCGCGGTGACGATGGCGCGCGCGGTGAACTACCGCAGCCTGGGCACCTTCGAGTTCCTGGTCGACGCCAGCGATGCACCCGCCCCGGCAGGTGCCGAGATACCCGACTTCGCCTTCATCGAGGCCAATGCGCGGCTGCAGGTGGAGCACACCGTCACCGAGGCCGTCACCGGCCTCGATCTGGTGGCGATCCAGCTGCGCATCGCGGCCGGTGCCAGTTTGTCCGCGCTGGGCTTGGTGCAATCGGCGATCGCGCCGCCGCGCGGCCTGGCGCTGCAGGCGCGCGTCAACCTCGAGACCATGGCCGCTGACGGCACTGCGCGCCCGGCCGGCGGTGTGCTGGCCGCGTTCGAGCCGCCCAGCGGCCCGGGCATCCGCGTCGATGCCTTCGGCTACGCCGGCTACCGCACCAGCCCGCGCTTCGATTCGCTGATCGCCAAGGTGATTGCCCACACGAGCGACGGCGACCTGGCCGCGCTGGCGCGCAAGACCGGGCGCGCGCTGGCCGAGTTCCGCATCGGCGGCGTGGCCACCAACATCGGCTTCCTGCAGGCGCTGCTGCGCCACCCGGGCTTGGCCGCCACCGAGGTGCACACGCGCTTCGTCGACGAGCACCTGCCGGCGCTGCTGGCCGCCGCTGCGGCCGAGCCGCCGGCGCTGCACTTCGCCGCCACGGCGACGGGCGGCAACGCCGCGCTGCGCCTGGCCGGCGCGCGGGTGGATGCCAACGACCCGCTGGCGGTGCTGACGCATGGCAAGCGCGAGGCGCCGGCGGCCGCGGTCGACCTGCCCACCGTCGATCCCGACCACCCGCAGGGCCCCGACGGCACGGTGCCGGTGTTCGCGCCGATGCTGGGCACCATCGTCAGCCTGGACGTGGCCGAAGGCGATCGGGTGCAGGCCGGCCAGCAGCTGCTGGTGATGGAGGCGATGAAGATGCAGCATGTGGTGTGCGCCACCACCGGCGGCCATGTGCGGGTGCTGACGGTGGCGGTGGGCGACACGGTGTACGAGCAGCATCCGCTGGCCTTCATCGAACCCAGCGACGAGGCCGGCACGGCCGTGGCCAGCGGCGCGGTGGAAGACCTCGAAACGATCCGCCCCGACCTGGCCGAGGTGCTGGCGCGCCAGGCCAAGACGCTGGACGCACACCGCCCCGATGCCGTGGCGCGCCGCCGTGCCACCGGCCAGCGCACCACGCGCGAGAACATCGCCGACCTGGTGGATGCCGCCAGCTTCCACGAATACGGCGCGCTGGTGGTGGCCGCGCGCCGCCGCACCGTGCCGATGGAGGTGCTGATCGACACCACCCCCGCCGATTCGCTGGTGATGGGGCTGGCGCGCGTGAACGGCCATCTGTTCCCCGACGACAAGAGCCGCGTCGCGGTGGTGGCCTACGACTACACGGTGATGGCCGGCACCCAGGGCCGCAAGGGCCACGAGAAGAAGGACCGCATCTTCAAGCTGGCCGAGCAGTGGCGCTTGCCGCTGGTGCTGTTTGCCGAAGGTGGCGGCGGGCGTGGCAGCGACACCGATGCCGTGTCGGTGGGCAGCCTGCAGCTCGACACCTTCCACCGCTTCGCGCGGCTGTCGGGGCTGGTGCCGCTGGTGGGCATCAGCTCGGGCCGCTGCTTCGCCGGCAACGCGGTGCTGCTGGGCTGCTGCGATGTGGTGATCGCCACCGCCGACTCGTCCATCGGCATGGGCGGCCCGGCGATGATCGAAGGCGGCGGCCTGGGCGTCTACAAGCCCGAGGAGGTCGGCCCGATGTCGGTGCAGGTGCCCAACGGCGTGGTCGACATCGCGGTCAAGGACGAGGCCGAAGCCGTGGCCGTGGCGCGCCAGTACCTGTCGTACTTCCAGGGCACGGTCGACGACTGGGACTGCGCCGACCAGCGCAAGCTGCGCCACGCCGTGCCGCCCAACCGCCTGCGCGCCTACGACATGCGCCAGGTCATCGCGCTGATGGCCGACACCGGCAGCCTGCTGGAGATCCGCCAGGGCTTCGGCGCCGGCATGATCACCGCACTGATCCGCATCGA
>JAURXG010000609.1 GCA_030654555.1 Aquabacterium sp. | reverse complement strand
CAGCGTGGCGGTGGCAGGCGCCGGGTCATCGGCAGGGCGGGCAGGCGCGGTCATCGTCGCTCAGCGTGCCGCGACCCGCGCGCCGCGTCTGTCTGCTAGCGCACCATGCCGCGGCCAGCGTGGGCCGCCGCACAGACCGGCTGCCACCGCCGCGTTATAAGCAGGCCCATGCCAGCCGGGCATTGCCCGCCGAAGGAACCCGATCTGCCGATGCCCGCCCGCCCCTTGCGCCTGCGCCCCCTGAAGTGGCTGGCCGCCGCCATGCTGTCGCTGCTGGCCGCGGTGGTGCTGGCGCTGCTGGTGCTGGCCGTCGTCGGCTGGAACTGGGCGCGCGGCCCGCTGCAGAACCTGGCGCTGCAGAAGACCGGCCGGGCGCTGCAGATCGGTGGTGACCTGACGCTGCACTGGGCCTGGCCCGCGCCGCGGCTGCAGGCCCGGGCGGTGCAGTTTGCCAACCCGGACTGGGCCAGCGCCCCGCAGATGCTGAGCGCCGACGTGGTGGACGTGGGCATTCACCTGCCCGAACTGCTGCGCGGCCGGCTGGCCTTCACCGAGCTGCGGCTGTCGCGCCCGCGCGTGTTCCTGGAGCAGGCCAGCGGCGGGCGCAAGACCTGGCTGCTGGACCGCCTGCAGACCGACGAGAACGCGCGCCTGCGCATCGAACGCGTGCAGCTCGACCAGGGCGAGCTGCGCTACGCCGACGCCGCGCGCAAGACCGCCGTGCTGGCCACGCTGTCCACCGTCGATGCGGCCACGCTGTTCAAGGCCTCCGGCCAGTACGAGGGCCTGCCGCTCAGTGCCGAAGGCAGCGGCGGCCCGGTGCTGGCGCTGCGCGACGCCACCCTGCCCTACCCGCTGAAGCTGGCGGCCACGCTGGGCCGCACCCGCGTGCAGGCCGAGGGCAGCGTGACCGGCCTGCTCAAGCCCAGCGCCGTCGACCTGCAGATCAGCCTGCAGGGCGACAGCCTGGCCTCGCTGTTTCCGATCATCGGCATCGGCCTGCCGCGCACGCCGGCCTACCGCACCACCGGCCACCTGGTGCGCAGCGGCACGCGGTGGCGCTACGACGCCACGGCCGCCACCGTGGGCCGCAGCGACCTCGCCGGCAGCCTGCAGGTCGAGACCGCCGGCCAGCGCCCGATGCTCAGCGGCGCCCTCACCTCGCGCCGGCTGGACCTGGCCGACCTGGGGCCTGCGATCGGCGCCGCGCCCGCGGCATCGGGCACCGCGGCCAAGCGGGTGCTGCCCGAGCTGCCGCTGGCCACCGACCACTGGGACAGCGTCAACGCCGACGTCACGCTGAAGGCCCAGTCGCTGCTGCGCGCCCAGTCGCTGCCGCTGGAGAACCTGCAGCTGCGCCTGCGGCTGGACGACCGGCTGATGACGCTGGACCCGCTGGACTTCGGCCTGGCCGGCGGCCGCCTGAAGGCGCAGGTCACGCTGGACGGCCGCAGCACGCCGCTGCGCGCCAACGCCCGGCTGCAGCTGCGCGGCGTGCAGCTGGGCCAGCTGCTGCCGACGGTGGACCTGAGCAGGACCAGCATCGGCCAGCTCAACGGCGACATCACGCTGGCCGGCCAGGGCGCGTCGGTGGGCCGCATGCTGGCCACCGCCGACGGCCGGGTCAGCCTGGTGGCGCAGAACGGGCAGATCAGCCGGCTGATGATGGAGCAGATCGGCCTGCACCTGCTGGAGATCCTGCAACTCAACCTGACCGGCGACCAGACCGTGCCGCTGCGCTGCGCGGTGGCCGACTTCGACGTGGCGCGCGGCGTGATGCAGGCCCACGCGCTGGTGCTCGACACCAGCGTGAACACCGTGGTCGGCAACGGCCGCATCGATCTGGCGCAGGAGACCTTCGACCTGCGCTTCGTGCCGCGCACCAAGGTCAGCAGCCTGGTGGCGCTGCGCGGCCCGGTCTACCTCACCGGCCCCTTCGCGCAGCCCGTGCTGCGGCTGGACACCGGGCGCATCGTCGCGCGCGGTGCCGGCGCGCTGGCGCTGGGCCTGCTGAACCCGCTGCTGGCGCTGCTGCCGCTGTTCGAGCCCGGTCCGGGCGCCGACAGCCCCTGCGCCGAGCTGGTGCGCGAGGCCAGGTCGCCCGCAGCGCCGGCCAAACGCTGACCGGTGTGCGCCCGCACACCGATGGTTCCCCGGCTTGGGTTCAAGCCGCCCCTCACCCCCCTTCCGAAAGACGCCATGCAGATCCTGCTCCACACCGACCCGAACACCGACGGCAGCCACCAGATGACCGAGCACCTGCAGGCGGTGGTGAGCAAGGCGATGGCCCGCTTCGGTGAACGCCTCACGCGTGTCGAGGCCCACTTGTCCGACGTGGACGGTCCGTCGACGACCAGCGACGACGGCATCCACTGCACGCTGGAGGCCCGGCTGATGGGCTTCGACGCGGTGGTGGTGAAGGACCACGCGGGCAACGCCCACCAGGCGATCGAAGGCGCGGTGCGCAAGCTGCAGCGCGCGGTCGGCACGGCGCTGGCCAAGCACGATCCACGCGGCCACCGGCCGCAGGCCGACGCGCCCGATGCCGATGCCGATGCCGACACCGATCCCGAGGCCCTGCCCGAAGCCGGCGCCTAACGCCCGGCTTGCGCGCGCAGCTGCTTCGCCGCGAAGGCCCAGGCCAGACGCGACGCATCCGGGCCGCGTGCATCGCTGAAGGGCTGGCTCGCCGCGCCGCCGCTCCAGGCGTGGCCCAGCCGGTCCACCAGCGCCAGCGTGGCCACGATGCTGCCGCGGCGCTTGAAGTCGGTCACCGACATCGGGTAGCGCGCACCGCGCTGCACCCGGCGTGCCGCCCCGGGCGTGGCCCCGGCCGCATCGGCCCACACCTGCGCCGCTGCCCGGCCGTTGTGCGGTGACACCACCGCATCGGCCTGGCCGTGGATCACCAGCAGCGGCGGCCAGAGCGCCGCCGGCGTGGCCGCCAGCGGCCGCGTGGCGCGGTGCCCGTGCATGGCGCCCAGCGCCGACAGCCCCGAGTGCGCGGTACCCGGCGGGATGCCCGAGTGCATCACCACCGCCTTGAACCGGTCGGGATGGCGCGCTGCCAGCAGCGCCGCCATGCTGGCGCCCGCCGACAGGCCGGCGATCACCACCCGCGTGCGGTCCGCCGGGTACAGCTGGCAGACCTGGTCGATGGCCTTGAGGATCAGCGCCGCCTCGCCGAAGGCCCGGCCCGAGCTGGTGTCGTACCAGTTCCAGCAGCCCTGCGGGTTGCGCAGCCGATCCTGCTCGGGGTAGAGCACGAGAAAGCGCTCGCGCTGGGCGACGCGGTTCATGCGCGTGCTGGCGGCAAAGCCGTTGGCGTCCTGCCCGCAGCCGTGCAGCATCACCATCATCGGCAGGCGCTCGCCGGCCTGCACGCCGGGTGGGCGGTAGAGCCTGAAACGCAGCGCGCCGGCGGCCCCCAACGCCACCCCGGGCAGCCAGGCGCCATCACCCGGCGGCGGCGTGCGCCGCGCCACCGCGGGTTTCAGCGCCTTGGCCAGGCCGCGTGAGCCCGACTTCAGCGCGCTGCGCGTGAAGGCCAGGACGCTGCGCTCGACCAGCTTGGCCCAGGGTGACTTGCGCAGCCGCCGGCTCATCGGCCTGCCGCCGCGCCGGGCCGCCGGGCCAGGCGCCAGGCGCGCCGCAGCGCCGCCCCGACAGGCTGCGCGCATGGTGTGCAAGCGCACAGACCGCCACGCCCCGAAGACCCACGCTGTGCAGCCTGCCATCCACGCGCGGGCCGGTCGACGGCCACCCGCGGCAGGCCGCCGGCAGCGCCGGCGGATCGCGTCCGATCGGTTTGCCAGCCCACCCAAGGTTTCCCCATGCCACTCTCCATCTGGTTGATCGCCACGCTCCTGGTCCTGCCCGCGCTGGGGCTCGCCGCCTGGTCATGGCGGGCCATGGACCGGGTCCATGCCGACCTGCATTCGTTCAACGGTTTCGAGGGCCTGCACCTTGAGCGCTGACACCCGCACGGCCCGAGGCCGACATGCCCTGCTGCTGTGCGGCCTGAGTGCGCTGCTGCTCGGTGCCTGCAACCGGCCTGACGCCGCCGCACCCGCGCCGCTGCCGGCCCGCGCCGAGGCGGGCCTGCCGCCGTCGAGCGCAGCCGACACCTCGGTGCCGGCGGCCGACAGCGTGCTGAGCGCGGCACCCGCCGCCTCGCAGCCGGGCGCTGCGGCGGTGCGCTCCAATGCCGGGATGACGCCGGCCCAGGAGTCCAGCGCCATGCCCATGGCCGGGCAGAACAACGACCACTCGGCGCCGGTGGCCACCGGCAAGCGCAGCGGCAGCCCCTGAGGAGGGGCCGTTCACGGGGCCGGCGGCGGGCCGCCCGCGTCATCGCGCCGCCGCCAGCTGGCGCGGCAGATCGGCCTGGGCCGCCAAGGCGTCGAACCACAGCCGGTAGCCCGCATCGCTGGGGTGCAGGCCGTCGACCGCATGCAGGGCACGCTGATGGGCAAACGGATCCTCGGCGCGCTCACGGAACAGGTTCACGTACAGCGCGCCATGGCGTGCCGCCGCGGCGCGCACCAGGGCATGCAGGTGGCGTGAGCGCCGGGTCATCCACCACGACACCGGCGCGAAGAAGAACGGCGCGTTGCCGACGTTGCCGGCCGGCATCAGCACCACCCGATCGGCCGTCTGGCGCGCCCGGGCGACGACGCGCTCGATGTCGGCCTGCAGCCGGTCGTCGCCCACCAGCCGGATCACGTCGTTGCCGCCGGCCTGCACCAGCACCAGGTCGAAGTGGCGCTCGCCGGCGAGCTGGGCCTCGACATCGGCAAAGCGGGCCCCGTCCTGCGCGCGGTTCTCGATCGCCAGCGCCGGGTAGGCCCGGGCGATGAGCCCGGCCAGGCTGGTGCGCGTGCTGCTGGCGCCGGTGCCCACCGCCGTGCTGTCGCCCACGATCAGCAGCCGCAACCGGGCGTTCGGCGGAGCCCGCTGCAGCGGCTCGCTCAAGCGCGCCAGCGTGCTGGCCTCGCCGATGCGCCAGGCGGCCTGGCCGGCCACCGCCAGCAAGGCCAGCGCGGCCGTCGCCAGCAGCCAGGGGGTGGATCGTCGGCCAAGCCGGCGCGGGCGGTGCATGGCCGCGATGGTGTCCGCGCCGGCGCCCATCGGTCTGTGGCGCAGCACACAGACCGATGGGCTGCCGCCGCCCCGGTCGTGGTCAGCGGCGCGGCGGGCCCACCATCGCCGCGGGCTGCACCCAGGCGTCGAAGTCCTCGGCCGTCACCGCGCCCAGCGCGATCGCCGCCTCGCGCAGGCTGCTGCCCTGGGCATGGGCCTGCTTGGCGATGGCGGCCGCGCGGTCGTAGCCGATGTGCGGCGCCAGCGCGGTCACCAGCATCAGCGAGCGGTTCATCAGCTCGGCGGTGCGCACCGGGTCGGCCGCCAGCCCGTCGACGCAGTGGAGCGTGAAGCTGGCCATCGCATCGCCCAGCAGCCGCAGGCTGTCGAGCAGGTTGGCGGCGATCAGCGGCTTGTAGACGTTGAGCTCGAACTGCCCCTGGCTGGCCGCGAAGCCGATCGCCACGTCGTGCCCCATCACCTGCGCGCAGACCATGGTCAGCGCCTCGACCTGGGTCGGGTTGACCTTGCCCGGCATGATCGAGCTGCCGGGCTCGTTGGCCGGCAGCCGCAGCTCGCCCAGGCCCGCACGCGGCCCGCTGCCCATCAGGCGGATGTCGTTGGCGATCTTGGTCAGCGCCACGCTCAGCAGGCGCAGCGCGCCGTGCAGGCCGACCAGCGCCTCGTGCCCGGCCATCGCCGCGAACAGGTTGGACGCCACGGCGAAGGGCGCGCCCCGCCGCGCCGCCAGCACCGCCGCCACCCGGGCGCCGAACTCGGGGTGGGTGTTCAGGCCGGTGCCCACCGCGGTGCCGCCGATGGCCAGCGCATGCACCGCCGGCAGGGCCTGGCGCAGCGCCGCCTCGGCCAGCGCCAACTGGGCGTCGTAGCCGCCGAACTCCTGCCCCAGCGTCACCGGCGTGGCGTCCTGCAGGTGGGTGCGGCCGATCTTCAGCACCGCGTCGAACTCGACCGCCTTGCGCTGCAGCGCCGCGCGCAGGCGGCCCAGCGAGGCCAGCAGCGGCTGCGCCATCGCCACCGCCGCCAGGTGCATGGCGGTGGGAAAGACGTCGTTGGACGACTGGCCGAGGTTGACATGGTCGTTGGGATGCACCTGGCGCGTGCCCGCCGCCGCGCCGGCCGGCCCGTGCCCCAGCGCCTGACTGGCCAGATGAGCGACCACCTCGTTGACATTCATGTTGCTCTGCGTGCCCGAGCCGGTCTGCCACACCGACAGCGGAAACTGCTCGTCGAACTCGCCCGCGGCCACGCGCGCAGCGGCGCCCGCGATGGCCTCGGCACGGGCGCGGTCCAGCAGGCCCAGCGTGAGGTTCACCTCGGCCGCGGCCCGCTTGATCTCGGCCAGCGCGTGGATGATCTGCGCCGGCATGCGCTGGCGGCCGATGGCGAAGAAGCGCCGGCTGCGCTCGGTCTGCGCCGCCCACAACGCCGCCGCCGGCACCTCGATGGCGCCGAAGCTGTCGGTCTCGGTGCGGGTGGGGCCGTCGGGCATGGGCGGGCGGTGCATGGGGAAAACATCCTACCGGCCTCACCCGGCCCTGTCAGCGTGCCGGCGCACACCCGCGCCGCCGCGCCGCAGGCAGCCTGACCGTGGCGATGGTTGGCGATCGCACAGACGCCGCGCCAGTGCCGGCCCTACGGTGGCCCCAGCCCGACAGCCGCCTGCCGATGGCGCTGATCGACCCCCGCGACCGGGCCCTGAACCCTGCCGCTTGTCCAACGAGGTTCCCCCGATGAAGACCGAAACCCAGACCCGCGCCGATCTCGCCCATGTGGCCCAGCTGATCGACGGCATCCCGGTGGCGATGCTCACCACGATCGACGCCGATGGCACCCTGTCCAGCCGGCCGATGTGGGCGCTGGAGATGGACGCCGCCGGCGCGCTGTGGTTCTTCACCGACCTGCGCTCCGGCAAGGTGCAGCGCATGCGTCCCGCGAACCTCACGTTTGCCGACGCGGGCCGGGGCACCTGGGTGTCGCTGTCGGGCCACGGCGAGCTGGTCATGGACCGCGCCCACATCCAGCGCCTGTGGTCGGTGATGGCCAAGCCCTGGTTTCCCGACGGCCCGGGCTCGCCCGAGCTGGCGCTGCTGAAGTTCGAGCCGGATGCCGCCGACTACTGGGACGCCCCCAACAGCAAGATGGTGCGCGCCTTCGGCCTGCTGGCCACGGTGGTCACCGGCAGGAGCGTGGCGATGGGCGAGCATGGGTCGCACACCGGCCTGTCGGCACCCGTGCCGGTGCCGGTGCCGGTGCCGGTGCCGATGACGGTGCTTGAGGTCTGACTGGCCGGGCCGCCCGCGCCGCGTCGGCGCACGTGGGCTGTCGCACAGACCCCGTCGCCGGCGCTGGCTAAGGTAGCTGTCGAGCTGCCAGAAGTTGGCTCGATGTCCCTGGCGCCGCCTCGACAGGCAGTGGCCAGGCTTCTGACCGATCACGCCGGACCACCCGTCCGGCCAGGCCACATCCACGAGGAACCCTCATGACCAACAGCTACGTCACCCGCGACAACTTCGGCATGTATGCCAACAAGAACGACGGCCCCGGCCCCGAACTGATGGGCGCCAACACCCTGCTCGGCAACGACGTCTACAACGCCGACGGCGAAGACCTGGGCGACATCAAGGAATTCATGATCGACATGGCCAGCGGCAAGATCGCCTACGCGGTGTTGTCCTTCGGCGGCCTGCTGGGCCTGGGCGACAAGCTGTTCGCGGTGCCCTGGGCCGCGCTGACGCTCGACACCGTGAACGAGCGCTTCACGCTGAACGTGCCCAAGGTCGCGCTCAACGACGCCCCGGGCTTCAACAAGGACAAGTGGCCGTCGATGTCGGACAAGACCTGGGCCTCCGGCGTGCACAAGTTCTACGGCACGCCCTACAGCGCCGACTGATCCTGGCGCCACCGGCGTCGGCGTCCCGCTCGGGGCGCCACCCCCGCAGACCCCGACGATGCGTACCCCGGTGCGGCATCCCGGGGTCTGCCTTCGTCCGGGGCTGGCCCGGTCAATCCGGCGCCGGCGCGTCCGCGCGGGGCAGCGTGACGACGAAGCGGCTGCCCTGCCCGTCGCCGCCGCTGTCGGCCGAGACGGTGCCGCCCAGCTCGTCGACCAGGAAGCGCACCACCGGCAGGCCGATGCCCACGCCCACGCCGTTGAAGCCGATCGTGCGGCTGTCCTGCACGAAAGGCTCGAACAGCCGGGGCATGGCCGCCGGCGTGATGCCGATGCCGTCGTCGGCCACGCTGATGACCACCTGCTCGCCGGTGACCGCCACGTCGATGCAGATCGTGCCCTGGTCGTGCGTGTACTTCGAGGCGTTGTCGAGCAGGTTGCGCAGGATCTGCGCCAGCCGCTCGCGGTCGGCCTGCACGAACCCCGCCCGCGCCTGCCCGGTGACCAGCAGGCGCTGCTCGCGCAGCGCGATCGCCGGCTGGCATTGATCGACCACCTGGGCCATCACCGCGCCGAGGTCGCTGCCCGGCTGGGTGGCGCCTGGCGTAGCCCGGCCGGCGCGCGACAGGTCGTTGGCGGCGGCGACCAGGCGCGACATGTGCGTGACCTGCTGCTCGATGATGGCGCGCACCCTCGGCAGCAGGGGCTCGTCGGTGCGGGCCCGGCCCAGCATCGCGCTGGCCAGGCGGATCGGGGTCGACGGGTCGGCCATTTCGTCGGCCACCGCCGCCATCAGCTCGGTCTGGCGTTGCTGCGCGCGCTCGGCGGCCGCCTGCAGGGCCTGCGCATCCAGCGCCGCCAGCACCAGGCGCTCGTTGGCCTCGCGCAGGTCGGCGTTGCGCCGCGCCTGCTCGGCCAGCGCCTGCTCGTGGGGCGTCGGGCGCGGCCGTGCGTCTGGCGCATCGCGGTCGGTCGGTGGCTCGCCATGGAAGGCGAAGCCGCCGGCGCCGCGGTGCTTGGCGCGGTACATCGCCGCGTCGGCACGGTTGATCAGGGAGTTGGCGTCCTCGCCATCGTCGGGGTACAGGCTGATGCCGATGCTGGCGGTCAGGCACAACGCCTGGCCACCGGCGTGGCAGGGCGCCGCCAGCACCTGCTGCAGGTGGCCGGCGACCCGGGCCACGTCGGCCCGCTGTGACACTTCGCCGAGCAGCAGCAGGAACTCGTCGCCCCCATGCCGGCTGACCGTGTCGGCTTCGCGCAGCGCGCCGCACAGCCGCTGCGCCACCTGCTGCAGCACCTCGTCGCCGACGGCATGGCCGAGCGTGTCGTTGACCGTCTTGAAGTCGTCCAGATCGAGGAACAGCAGCGCCAGCCGCGTGCCCTTGCGCTTGGCCGTGGCCATGGCCTGCGTCAGGCGATCGCGCAGCAGCAGGCGGTTGGGCAGTTGCGTCAGCGGGTCGGTGTCGGTGGTGCGGGGCGCCTCTTCCAGCGCGCGCCGGGCGGCCTGGGCCTCGGCCTGGCTGAGCAGGGCCGACACGACCAGCTGCTCGTTGGCCTCCATCACCTGCGCCGCCTGGCTGTAGCTCAGCCGGGCCTCGGCCACCACCACCTCCTGCAGCAGCCGCAGCAGCACGGCGCGTGCCGCCACCACCTTGCCCTGCACGCGCGACAGGTGGCGTTCGGCCGCCGCAGCATCGGCGGCATCGGGCCGGTCGGGCAGGTCGTTCACGGCAGCACCTCGGGCCCCGTGCCGGTCAAGCCCGGTCGGCAGCGGCCGGCGGCTTGGGCGGGCCCTTGCGCGTGGGCCGCCCGCCGAGCAGGCCCTCCTGGTCGGGCAGCCGGGCGCCGATCAGCAGGCCGCCGGCGTCGATGGTGTACTCGCGCAGCTCGTCGGAGTGGGCACTGGCGCGCACCTTGACGACCGCCAGCACCCGGCGCAAGCGGCTCTCGACCTCGATGTAGCGCTGCACGATGATCGCGTCGGTGAGGAAGGCCGAGCCGTAGGGGCTGAAGCGCAGGTCGGTGTAGCGGTCCTCCAGTTCGGAGGTCATCAGCACCGTGACCCCGGCGTTCGACAGCGCGGTGACCAGGTGCAGCAGCGAGCCGCGGAAGTCGTCGCGGAAGGTGGGCGCCAGCGCCAGCTCGAAGCCCGACAGCGAGTCGATGACCACCCGGCTGGCCTTCAGGCGGGTGATCTCGGCCAGCAGCTGGAACACGATCTCGTCGATCGACAGGTCCAGCGGCCGGTTGTCGAGCAGGCTGACGCTGCCGCGGGCGATCAGGTCGGCGAGCATGCGGTTGCGCTCGCGGTTCGGCCGCTGCTCGAAGGCCGCGATCACGCCGGTCTCGCCGCGGCGCGCGCCCTCGGCCAGGAAGCCCGCCGCGAGGATGCTCTTGCCCGACCCCGACGGCCCCGCCACCAGCACCGAGTAGCCGCGCGGCAAACCGCCGCCCAGCATCTCGTCGAGCGCGGGCACCCCCAGCGACAGCCTGGCATGCACCGCCTCGCCGCTGGTGTCGGACGGCGCCGGCACGGGCCCGCCCAGCCCCGCCGGCGCGAACACCTGGATGCCCGCGTCGCTGATGCGGTAGGTGTGCAGGCCCGCCAGCGTGGGCTGGCCGCGCATCTTCAGCACCTCCATCTTGCGCACCATCGAGTTGCGGTGCACGCTCTGGCGCAGCCAGATCAGCCCGTCGGCCACGGTGAACACCGGGTTGGCGTCGGTCTCGGTGAAGTACTCGCCGATCAGGAAGGTGGTGGCCTGCCAGGTGGTCATCAGCATGCCCAGCTGCTGCACGAACTGCTGCAGGCCGTTGTTGTGCGTGCCGTCGGCGCTCTCGCTGGCCAGGATCACCGAGCGGAACGAGTCGACGAAGACCAGCGCCGGCGCATGCTGGGCCACCTCGTCGACGATGCGGCGCAGCACGCGGCCCAGATCGCCCGACATGGCCTCTTCGGACAGGTTGATGAAGCGCACGCGCTGGTTGAGCGCCTCGGTGTCGAAGAAGTGAAACTGCTGCTGGTAGCGCAGCATCTTCAGCGGCGGCTCGCCCAGCACGGTGAAGTACAGCGCCGGGCGCTGCTCGCTGGCCAGCGAGAACATGATCTGGTGCGCCAGCGTGGTCTTGCCGCAGCCCGGCTGGCCGGCGATGAGGTTGAACGAGAACTCGGGCAGGCCGCCGCCCAGCACCTCGTCCAGGCCGGGAACGCCAGTGGCCAGGCGGTGAATCGTCACTTTGGTGGTGCTCATGGCGTCGGGTCCTGCGCGGGCAGGCCGCTGGTAGGGAGGGCCAGGGAGGGTGACCAGACCGTGCGCAGCAGGCGCTCGGTCAGCGACTCCCCGATCAGGCTGGCCAGAAGTTCATGAAAGGCCCGCAGCAGCGCGTTGACCGCCGCGGCGGCGTCGCCGGCGTCGCGCTGTCCGACGGCCTTGGCGAGCAGCAGCAGGTCCAGTGCCGCCAGCCAGGGGTGGGCGGCCGCGGTGAGGTGCAGGCTGCGCTGCCACAGCGCCATCACCCCGCGTGGCCCGATGATGGGCGTCAGCGCGGCATCGATTTCGATGGCCATCGAGCCCAGGGCCGCGGCGATCTGCGCCGCGGAAGCTCCCTGCGGGGCCCGCTCCGAGAGCGGCGCCGTCAGCGCCGGTCTGGATGTGCCTTCCAAAGGCATGGTTCAGATCTCCCTCGATGCGTACGGGCCCATGCTAAGCGGCGCTGCACCCGTCCCGGCGTCCGGGGTCGAAATTGATCGTCCGTGTTGCCCGGGTCACCTCATCAAGCGCCTGCGCGCGTTGGGTGTGCTGCCGCACAGACACCGGGCCCGTGATGTGTTTTCACCGCGGCCGGCCATCGCGGCCAAGGTCGTGGCCGGGCGCTGCCGCTGCCACCGTGCGGCAGCGCACCGACCGGGTCGGTCGCGCGGCGTAGCT
>JAURXG010000601.1 GCA_030654555.1 Aquabacterium sp. | reverse complement strand
CGCGGCGATCAAGGAGATCGCCAAGCGCGGCAAGGACCCGCTCAACGGCCCGCTGCGCCTGGGCATCATCTACACCATCGGGCCCTACCTGCTGCCCGAGCTGGTGCGCAACGTGATCGCGCTGACGCCGCAGATGCCGCTGATGCTGCAGGAGAACTTCACCGTCAAGCTGCTGGACATGCTGCGCACCGGCGAGCTCGATTGCGCCATCATGGCCGAGCCGTTTCCCGACACCGGCCTGGCCGTGGCGCCGCTGTACGACGAGCCGTTCATGGTGGCCGTGCCCGGCAGCCACCCGCTGGCGCAGCGCCAGCGCATCAGCAGCGAGGAGCTCAAGAAGGAGACCATGCTGCTGCTGGGCACCGGCCACTGCTTTCGCGACCACGTGCTCGAGGTGTGCCCCGAGTTCGCGCGCTTTGCCAGCGATGCCGAGGGCATCCGCAAGAGCTTCGAGGGCTCGTCGCTGGAGACCATCCGCTACATGGTGGCCTCGGGCATGGGCATCACCGTGGTGCCGCAGCTCAGCGTCAGCGCCTGGGATCACCCCGGCGGCCCGGGCCATGTGGTCTACATCCCGTTCGAGCCGCCGGTGCCCTCGCGCCGCGTGGTGCTGGCGTGGCGGCGCAGCTTCACCCGCTACGAGGCCATCGCCGCGCTGCGCAACGCGGTGTACGCCTGCCAGCTCGACGGCGTGACGCGGCTCACCGCCTGACCCAGGCACCGCGGGGCGGGGCTCCTGGGGATTGCCAGCCGCCGCCCGCGCACCTACCCTGCCAGCGTGGCGGCGCCAGCCCGGCGCCGCCATGACCGAGGGCCGCTGCATGCGCTTCAAGCGCCACCTGTTCATCAGCTACACCCACAAGGACAACAAGCCGCTGCTGAGCGACGCCGAGGGCTGGGTGAGCCGCTTCCACAAGACGCTGGGCGTGGTGCTGGAGCAGCGGCTGGGCCGCATGCCCGAGATCTGGCGCGACGAGCGGCTGCAGGGCAACGACGTGTTCACGCCCGAGATCATGGCCAGGCTGCCCGAATCGGCGGTGCTGCTGGCCGTGGTCAGCGAGGGTTATGTCGCCTCGAAGTGGTGCCGCGACGAGGCCCAGGCCTTCTGCGAGGCGGCCGAGCAGACCGGCGGCCTGACCCGCGACAACAAGTCGCGCGTGTTCAAGGTGTTCAAGGCGCCGCCGGCCACGCTGGACCCGCTGCCGGCGGTGATGCGCGAGATGACCGGCTACAACTTCTTCGAGCGCAACGCCGACAACGCGCCCAAGGAGCTCGACCCCGACTTCGGCAAGGAGTCGCGGGCCAAGTACATCGACCAGATCATGACGCTGGCGTTCCACCTGACGTCGCTGATCAACGACCTCGAGTCGGAGGCGGCCAACGACCAGAGCGCAGCCGGCGCCGGCCCGGCCAAGCCGGCCGTCTACCTGGCCGAGTGCGACCACGACCGCAGCGCCGACCGCAGCGAACTGGCCATCGAGCTGGCCGTGCGCGGCTACCGCGTGCTGCCCGACCGCGAACTGCCGCGCGGCGAGGCGGCCTACCGCCAGGCGGTGCAGGAGGCGCTGGCGCGCTGCGCGCTGGCCATCCACCTGGTGGGCAACGACAGCGGCTGGGTGCCCGAGGGCCCGCTCAAGTGCCCGGCGGTGGAGCTGCAGAACACCGAGTCCGCCGCCCGGGCCCAGGCCGGCGGGCTGCGCCGCGTGGTCTCGCTGCCCGCCGGGCTGCAGGGCAGCGATGCGCGCCAGCAGCAGTTCATCCAGGCGCTGCACACCGATCCCCGGGTACAGGGCGGCGAGCTGATCACCGCCGACCTGCAGGCGGTGAAGAAGGCCGCGCTCGATGCGCTGGCCGAGATCGAGGCGCCGCCACCGGCCGCGCCGGTGCAAGGCAGCGGCAAGCTGGTCTACCTGGTGTGCGACCCGCGCGACAGCGATGCGGCCGATCCGATCGGCGAGTGGCTGGCCTCGCGCGGCTGCAAGGTGCGGCTGCCGGCGTTTGCGCCCGATGCCCAGGCTGCGCGCCTGGCCCACGAGCAGCGCCTGGCGCAGTGCGACGCGGTGCTGGTGTACTACGGCGCCGGCACCAAGGACTGGTACGCCAGCGTGCTGACCGACGTGGCCAAGGCGCCGTCGCTGCGCCAGGGGCGGCCGATCGCCACCGTGCACACCTGGCTGGCGCCCGACGAGTCGTTCGACAAGACCAAGCGCATCGACCGCGGCGAGGCCGGTCTGATCAATGGGCTGGACGGCTTCAGCGCGGCGCTGGGCGAGCCGTTCCTGGCGGCGATGGAGGCCGCGCGCCATGGCTGACGCCGCGACCGCAACGCGCAACCCCTACCCCGGCCTGCGGCCGTTCCGCACCGACGAGGAGCACCTGTTCTTCGGCCGCGAGCGGCAGATCGACCGCATGGTCGACAAGCTGGCGGTGCGGCGCTTCCTGGCGGTGGTGGGCACCTCGGGCAGCGGCAAGTCGTCGCTGGTGAACTGCGGCCTGCGCCCGGCGTTGCACCGCGGCTACATGGCACGCGCCGGCGCCGACTGGCGCATGGCCACCTGCCGC
The DNA here is from genome assembly GCA_030654555.1 of Aquabacterium sp. Taxonomy (GTDB): domain Bacteria; phylum Pseudomonadota; class Gammaproteobacteria; order Burkholderiales; family Burkholderiaceae_C; genus Pseudaquabacterium. Next base: position 2,035 of record JAURXG010000601.1, on the reverse strand, counting down.
CCGGGCCACGACCCGATCGCTGCGCTGGCGCAGGCGCTGGCAGCGCCCGACGTGCTGTTCACCAAGTCGCTGGGCGAGGGCATGACCGCCGAGGAACTGGTGCGCGGCACGCTGCGCATGAGCGGGCTGGGCCTGGTCGACATCGTGCGCCAGGCACGGCTGCCCGCCGGCACCAACCTGCTGGTGGTGGTCGACCAGTTCGAGGAGCTGTTCCGCTACCAGGGCCGGCACGGCGCGGCCGGCCACGGCCCCGGGCCCGAGGCCACCGCCTTCGTCAAGCTGCTGCTCGAGGCGGTGGACCAGACGCCGCTGCCGATCCACGTGGTGCTGACCATGCGCTCCGATTACCTCGGCGATTGCGCGCAGTTCCACGGCCTGCCCGAGGTGATGAACGAAGGCCAGTACCTGGTGCCGCGGCTGGCACGCGACGAGATCCGCGCGGCCATCACCGGCCCGGCCAGCCTGGCGCAGGCGCAGGTCAGCCCGGTGCTGCTGACGCGATTGCTCAACGACGTGGGCGACAACCCCGACCAGCTGTCGATCCTGCAGCATGCGCTCAACCGCACCTGGTACCACTGGGAGAACGAGGGCGGCGCGATCGGCCCGCTGGCCCTGGCCGACTACGAGGCCATCGGCGGCATGCACGGCGCGCTGGACCGGCATGCCGAGAAGGCCTTCGGCGAGCTGGCCGATCGCGGCGCGCCGCCGGGGCCATCGGCACGCCAGCAGCTGGCACAGCGGGTGTTCCGCGCGCTGACCGACAAGGGCACCGATGCACGCGGCATCCGCCGCCCCACCGCGCTGGCCGACCTGGGCGCCATCACCGGCGCCAGCGCGGCCGAGCTGACGGCCGTGATGGCGGTGTTCCGCAAGGGCAGCCGCTCGTTCCTGATGCCCCCCGAAGGCGAGGCGCTGGCCCCGGACACGCGCATCGACATCTCGCACGAAAGCCTGATGCGGGTTTGGCAGCGGCTCGATCACTGGGCCGATGAAGAAGCCGCCGCCGCGCGCCAGTACCGCCGGCTGGCCGAGAGCGCCGAACTGTTCGCCCGCAACGACGCCGCGCTGCTGTCCGACCGCGAGCTCGACCTGGCGCTGGAGTGGCAGCGCCACGCCGCCCCCAACGCGGCCTGGGCCGCGCAGTACGGCGGCCGCTTCGAGGCCGTGGACGACTTCATCCGTCGCAGCCGCGAGGTGCGGCTGGCCGCCCGGGCCGAGGCCGAGATCGACCGCCTCTGGCGCACCCGCTGGCGCTTTGCGGTGATGGGCGTGGTGGCCGTGCTGTTCGTCGTCGGCCAGATGCTGCTGGCGCGCAAGATCGACGACCTGATGGGTGGCGCCAAGCTGGCCGCCGGCCTCGACCAGCTGGGCGGCGCCAACAGCGGCGGCTGGAAGGTGGCCATCGAGCTGATGGCACATCTGCTGGCCGGCCTGCCCGCGCTGCTGGCCTACGACCTGCTGGAACCCATCGGACGCCGGCTGCATGCGCAACGCGCCCGTGCCGCGGTGAGCCGGCAGGTCGCCGATGCCGCCGACGCCGCGCCGCCGGTGCCGATGCCGGCTGCCCCCACCCTGCATCCACCCGAGATCCTGGCCGGCGCCAGCGCGCCGGCGCTCGGCGCGGCGCAGGCCTGGGCCGCCGATCCTGCCGCCCAGGCCGGCTACCTGCGCCGGCTGCTGGCGGGGCTGGTCGACCTGGGGCTGGCGCTGGTGCTGACCTTCCTCGCCTGGGGCATCGCCATCGAGCTCGAGTGGGTCAAACCGCAGGACAGCGACGGTCGCGACGCCTGGCTGCTGCTGGCCGTCGTGTCGATCCTGGGCGCCGTGTCGGCGGCGTCGACGCGCTCGGCGCGCCAGGCCACGCTGGGCAAGCGGCTGCTGGGCCTGGTGGTCACCGATCTCGACGGCCAGCGCCTGGGCTTCTGGCGGGGCTACCGGCGCTTCCTGGCCAAGGTCTTCAGCTACTGGCTGGGCCTGCTGGGCTGGCTGCCGATGTTCTTCGGCACACGGCGCCAGGCGCTGCACGACCGGCTGG
>JAURXG010000537.1 GCA_030654555.1 Aquabacterium sp. | reverse complement strand
GAGACGTCGAACAGCGCCGCCTCGTAGCGGCAATGGCGGTGCTCGGCCAGGATGCCGGCGGGGTATTGCACCGGCATCGCATAACCGGCGAACGGCACCATCTTGGCGCCCAGTTCGAGGTGCAGGGCGTGCAGCGGCGTGTGCAGCAGCGGGGACGATTCAGCGGACATGACAAACCTTTCGAGGGCACTGCCGATCCCCACCCGGGGTGGGGGGATGCCCTCGCTGTCCGCTTTACCTGAGAGATTGACAGCCCCGGTGGTGCCGTGGCTGCTTGCCCCTTCGGTGGACGGGCGCCATCCCTGGGGAATGACCCGCCTCTCTCCAGACGAGGAACGCCTTGTTTCCAGGGCGCTGGCCGGTCCTTTTGCCTGAGCGTTCGGGGGGCTGCCCCTGCGCCTTCGGCGGCTTCGCTAGAAGCTCTCTCCTGGCCAGTTTTCAGTGTAGCAGCCCGCCTGCGGCGCGGCCGCTCGGGCTAGGATGCCGGGATGCACGACGACGACCAAGGCAGCCTGCGCCGCATCCTCCGAGACCACCGCCGCACCGCGGTGGTGGGCTTGTCGGCCGAGTGGCACCGGCCCAGCTACTTCGCCGCCAAGTACCTGCAGGGCAAGGGCTACCGCATCCTGCCGGTCAATCCGCGTTATGCCGGCGGCACGGTGCTGGGCATGCCCTGCGTGGCGCGCCTCGAAGACCTGGCCGAGCCGGTCGACATGGTCGACGTGTTCCGCAAGACCGAGGACGTGGGGCCGATTGCGGCCAGCGCCATCGCCATCGGCGCCAAGTGCCTGTGGCAGCAGCTGGGCGTGATGAACCTCGAGGCCGATGCCGCCGCCCGCGCGGCCGGGCTGGACAGCGTGATGAACCGCTGCGTGAAGATCGAGCATGCCCGCCTGTTCGGTGGCCTGCACTGGGCGGGTGTCAACACCGGCGTGATCTCTGCGCAGCGCCGGGCCTGATGAAACACCTGACCATCGACATGAGCGACCACCCCTTCCAGCCCGAGACCCTGGCCATCCACGCCGGCCAGGTGCCCGACCGCGAGACCGGCGCGCGTGCGCTGCCGATCTACCAGACCACCAGCTACGTCTTCGATTCGGCCGAGCATGCGGCCGCGCTGTTCAACCTGCAGACCTTCGGCAATGTCTATTCGCGGTTGAGCAACCCCACGGTGGCGGCGCTGGAAGAACGCGTCGCGGCGCTCGAAGGGGGCCGTGCCGCGGTGGCCAGCGCATCCGGCATGGCGGCCGAGGCGATGGCGCTGATGACGCTGCTGCAGGCAGGTGACCATGTGGTGGCGGCCGGCGCGCTGTATGGCGGCTCGGTGACCATGCTGTCGGTCAGCCTGGCCAAGTTCGGCATCACCACCAGCTTCGTCGACGCGACCCGGCCCGAGGCCTTTGCCGCCGCGATCCGCCCCAACACCCGTGCGCTGTTCGCCGAGAGCCTGGGCAACCCCAGCATGGTGGTGCTCGACATCGCCGCGGTGGCCGAGGTGGCCCACGCCCACGGCCTGCCGCTGGTGATCGACAACACCGTGCCCAGCCCCTACCTGTGCAATCCGCTGGCTCACGGCGCCGACATCGTCGTGCACTCGGCCACCAAGTACCTGGCCGGCCACGGCACCACGCTGGGCGGCATGATGGTCGAGGGCGGCCGATTTCCCTGGGACAACGGCAAGTTCCCCGGCATGACCGAGCCGTCGGACGGCTACCACGGCGTCAAGTTCTACGAGACCTTCGGTGACTTCGGCTTCAGCATGCGCGCGCGCATGGAGACGCTGCGCGTCTACGGTGCCGCGCTCAGCCCGATGAGCGCCTGGTTGATCCTGCAGGGCGTCGAGACCTTGCCGCTGCGCATGGAGCGGCACTGCAGCAACGCGCTGGCGGTGGCCAGGTTCCTGCAGGGCCACCCGCAGGTCAGCTGGGTCAACTACCCCGGCCTGGCCGACCACCCGCAGCATGCGCTGGTGCAGCGGCAGATGCGCCACCTCGGCGGTGGGCCCGGCGCCTCGGGCCTGCTGGCCTTCGGCGTCAAGGGCGGGCTGGCGCCCGGCGTGCGCTTCATCGAATCGGCGCGATTCATGAGCCACCTGGTCAACATCGGCGACACGCGCACGCTGATCAGCCACCCGGCCTCGACCACGCACCGGCAGCTGGACGAAGACCAGCAGCGTGCGGCCGGCGTGCTGCCCGACATGATCCGCATCTCGGTCGGGCTGGAGCACATCGACGACATCCTCTGGGACATCGACCAGGCACTGGGATGACCCCCCCCCGATGCGCCTGCGGCGCCTCCCCCCCAGGGGGGCAACGCCAGTGGCCCGGCAGAGCCGGTTCCACGGCGTTTGCTGGGTTGGCGGCGGCGCTGTTGCTGGTCGCCTGCGTCGCGCCGCCACCGGATCCGCGCCTCCCTGACCTGCCCGAGGGCGCCTCGGGCCTGAGCGCCAAGCCCGGTTGGTCGGTCGCGCGCTTCGCGGTGGCGGCGGCCAACCCGCTGGCGGCCGACGCCGGCGTCCGGGTGCTGAAGGCGGGTGGCACCGCGGTGGATGCGGCGGTGGCGGTGCAGATGGTGCTGGCGCTGGTCGAGCCGCAGTCCAGCGGCATCGGCGGCGGCGCGTTCCTGCTGCACTGGGACGGCCACGCCGTGCAGGCCTGGGACGGCCGCGAGACGGCGCCCGCGGCCATCGACGAGCGCCTGTTCATCGGCGCCGACGGGCAGCCCCTGCACCACGAGCAGGCCGTGGTCGGCGGCCGTGCGGTGGGCGTGCCCGGCGCGGTGCGCCTGCTGGAGGCCGTGCACCGCCAGCATGGCCGCCTGCCCTGGGCGCAGCTGGTCCAGCCGGCCATCGCGCTGGCCGAGCAGGGCTTTGCACTGGGCCCGCGGCTGCATGCGCAGTTGCAGGGCGAGACCATGCTGGCCGCCGATGCCCAGGCCCGCGCCTACTTCTACCGCGCCGACGGCCAGCCGCACCCGGTGGGCCATGTGCTGCGCAACCCGGCGCTGGCGGCCGTGCTGCGGCGCATCGCCGCCGAAGGCAGCGCCGCGTTGCACACCGGCGCCGTGGCCGCCGACATCGTGCGCCGCGTGCAAGGCCACGCCAGCAACCCGGGCCGGCTGAGCGAGGCCGATCTGGCGGGTTATGCCGTGCGGTTGCGCGCGCCGATCTGCACCGACTGGAAGCAGGTCTACCGCGTGTGCGGCATGCCGCCGCCGTCGTCGGGCCATCTGGCGGTGATGCAGATCCTGGGGCTGCTGGAGCGTCTGCCGCCAGTGGACCAGCCGCTGCATCGCGGCGTGCCCGGGGCCGATTGGCTGCATGCCTACGCCGAAGCGTCGCGTCTGGCGTTCGCCGATCGGGCGCTGTTCGTCGCCGATCCCGACTTCGTCGACGCGCCCGCCGGCGGCTGGACCAGCCTGCTCGACGATGCCTACCTGCGCCAGCGGGCCCGGCTGATCGGCGAGCGCAGCCTGGGCACGGCCCGACCGGGCCAGCCCGGCGGCCAGCGCAGCGCGCTGGCGCCGCAGCCGGCGCAGCCCGAACACGGCACCAGCCACATCAGCATCGTCGACGGCGAGGGCCATGCGCTGGCGATGACCACCTCCATCGAGGCGGCGTTCGGCGCGCGGCTGATGAGCGACGGGGGCACCGGGCTGGCCGGCGGCTTCCTGCTCAACAACCAGCTGAGCGATTTTTCGCGGCTGCCGGCCGATGCCCGGGGGCGGCCCATCGCCAACCGGGCGCAGCCCGGCAAGCGGCCGCGCTCGAGCATGAACCCGACGCTGGTGTTCGAACGGCGCAGCGGCCGGCTGCTGATGAGCCTGGGGTCACCGGGGGGCGCGGCCATCATCCACTTCAATGCCAAGGCGCTGATCGGCACCTTCGACTGGGGCCTGGATGCGCAGCAGGCCATCAACCTGCCCAACTTCGGCAACTTCAACGGCCCCACGCTGCTGGAGGCCGGGCGCTTCGGTGCCGCCACGGTGGCCGCACTGAAGGCCCGTGGCCACGCGGTGGTCGAGATGGACCTGACCAGCGGCCTGCAGGCCTTGCAGCGCACGCCCACCGGCTGGTTCGGCGGCGCCGACCCGCGCCGCGAGGGCGTGGTGATGGGCGAGTAGTTGGGGCAGTGGTTGTGACAGTAGTTGGGGCAGCGGGGCGGCTCAGGACGGCTGCCGCACCACACCACTGGCCAGCAGCGCCGCAATGCGGTGATCGTCGAGCCCCAGCTCCTTCAGGATCTCGGCGCTGTGCTGGCCCAGGCGGGCGCCGCCTTGCGTGGGCGCCTGCGCCTGGCCATCGAAGCGCGCCGCGCTGCGCGCCACCCGCACCCGGCCGGCGTCGCCGTTGGGTACCTCGACCACGGTCTGGTTGTGACGCACCTGCGGGTCGCTCAAGACCTCGTGCCGCTCGTTGACGCGGCCCAGCGCGGCCCCGTGCGCGCGGAAGTTGGCCTCCAGCGTGGCGTTGTCGAACTGCGCCATCAGCGGCTCGAGCAGCGCGCGCAGTTCCTTGCCGTGGCGGTAGCGCATCGGCAACGTGGCAAAGCGCGGGTCCTGCGGGATGTCGGGCCGGCCCAGCGCGGCGCACATGCCGGCGAATTCGGCCGGCTGCGGCACCATCGTGGCCACATGGCCATCGGCTGTGCGCCAGGGGCGCTGGGTGGCGCCGAACTCGGGAAAGGGCGGAGGTGCATCGTCCACCCAGACATGGTTGTACATCGCGTCGGGCCACTGGAAGGCGAGCGTGGCGTCGAGCATCGACACCTCCACCCGCCGGCCCTGGCCGTCGCGCGCGCGGGCGAACAGCGCGGCGGTGACGGCTTGCGCCGCGGTCAGCGCCGTGACCTTGTCGGACACGGTCGAGGCCAGGATCACCGGCGCGCCGGTGGCCGGATCACGCTGCGACGCGGCCACGCCGCCGATGGCCTGGATCACCGCGTCGTAGGCCTTGTCCAGCGCGCGCGGGCCGTCGGGACCGAAGCCGGTGATGGCCAGGCGGATCAGCGACGGGTGGCGCTGCGCCAGATCCGCGTCGAGCAGACCCAGGCGTTGCATCACGCCGGGGCGGAAGTTCTCGATCAGCACATCGGTGCGCGCCAGCAGCGCGTGCAGCACCTCGATCGCGGCGGGCGTCTTGAGGTCCAGCGCGATGTTGCGCTTGCCGCGGTTGGCGGCGATGAACGCCGATGACAGATCGCCCTTGGCCGGCCCGATGTGGCGCGTGGTGTCGCCCTCGAGCGACTCCACCTTGATCACGTCGGCGCCTTGGTCCGACAGCAGCGCGGCGGC
>JAURXG010000580.1 GCA_030654555.1 Aquabacterium sp. | reverse complement strand
TGCTGCCCTGGGGTCAAATGTCTTACTGGGGCGCCCAGGTGATCGTGAACCTGTTCGCCGCGATTCCATTCATCGGCCCCGACCTCGCCCTGCTGATCCGCGGCGACTACGTGGTGGGCGATGCGACGCTGAACCGCTTCTTCAGCTTCCACGTCATCGCCGTGCCGCTGGTGTTGCTGGGCCTGGTGGTGGCGCACATCATCGCGCTGCACGAGGTGGGCTCGAACAACCCCGACGGTGTCGAGATCAAGGCCAAGAAGGACCCGAAGACCGGCATCCCGCTGGACGGCATCCCGTTCCACCCGTACTACACGGTGCACGACATCTTCGGCGTCGGCGTGTTCCTGATGGTGTTCTGCGCCATCATCTTCTTCGGCCCCGAACTGGGCGGCTACTTCCTCGAGTACAACAACTTCATCCCGGCCGATCCGCTGAAGACACCGCTGCACATCGCGCCGGTGTGGTACTTCACGCCCTACTACTCGATGCTGCGCGCCACCACCGACACGATGGTCAACGTGCTGTGCGTGATCGTCGCCCTGGCGGGTGTGGTCTCGCTGCTGGCGGTCAAGGGCAAGGCCCGCATCGCGATCGCGGTCGGCGGCATCGTGGCGATCGCGCTGCTCAAGACCTTCGACGCCAAGTTCTGGGGCGTGGTGGTGATGGGTGGCGCGGTGATCATCCTGTTCGTGCTGCCCTGGCTCGACAACAGCCCGGTCAAGTCGATCCGCTACCGGCCCAGCTGGCACAAGGTGCTCTACGGCATCTTCGTGGTCTTCTTCGTCGTGCTGGGCTACCTGGGCATCCAGCCGCCGTCTGACCTGGGCACGCTGGTCTCGCAGATCGGCACGCTGTTCTACTTCGGCTTCTTCCTGCTGATGCCCTGGTGGAGCACGATCGGTACCTTCAAGCAGGTGCCCGATCGCGTCAACTTCACGGCCCACTGAAGCAGGAGCGTTCGATCATGAAAAGAATCATTGTTAGCCTGCTGGCCGCGCTCTCGTTCTGCACC
>JAURXG010000563.1 GCA_030654555.1 Aquabacterium sp. | reverse complement strand
GGTTGCCATGCTTGCTGACGCGTGCGCCCGCGGCGGCGGCGACGAACATCGCGCAGGTGGAGATGTTGAAGGTGTGCGAGCCGTCGCCGCCGGTGCCGACGATGTCGACCAGGTGGCGCCGGTCGGCCACGACGACCTTGGTGGAGAACTCGCGCATCACCTGCTCGGCGGCGGTGATCTCGCCGATGGACTCCTTCTTGACACGCAGGCCGATCAGCATCGCCGACATCATCACCGGCGACATCTCGCCGCTCATGATGCGGCGCATCACCGCCAGCATCTCGTCGTGGAAGATCTCGCGGTGGTCGATGACGCGGGTCAGCGCTTCGAGGTCGGTGATGGGCATGGCGGGTCTCGCTTTACAGGAGGGCGCGCAGCACGCGCACGGCCTGGTGGATCTGGTCGGTGTTCACGTCGAGGTGGGTCACCAGCCGCAGCCGGTACAGGCCGGTGAACAGCACGCCCTGCTCGGCCGCGCGCCGCACCAGCGCCGCACCGTCGAGGCCGGGTGCCAGGTCGATGAAGACGATGTTGGTGTCGGGCGGCACCACGCGCAGGCCCGGCAGACCGGCCAGGCCGTCGGCCAGCAGCCGGGCGTTGGCATGGTCGTCGGCCAGGCGATGAATGTGGTGGTCCAGTGCATGCAGCGCGGCGGCCGCCAGCACGCCCGCCTGGCGCAGCCCGCCGCCCAGCATCTTGCGCAGGCGGTGGGCGCGGGCGATCAGCGCGGCCGAGCCGACCAGCGCCGACCCGACCGGCGCGCCCAGGCCCTTGCTGAAGCAGACCGAGACGCTGTCGTACAGGTCAGCGATGTTGCGGGCCTGGGCGACGGCGTCACCGCTGGCCGCCCCCGCCACCGCGGCATTGAACAGCCGCGCGCCGTCGAGGTGCGTGGCCAGCCCGTGCTGGCGCGCCAGGTCGGTGGCCTGCTGCTGGTACGCCAGCGGCAGCACCTGGCCGCCGAAGGTGTTCTCCAGTGTCAGCAGCCGGGTGCGGGCGAAGTGCGCATCGTCGGGCTTGATCGCGGCGGCGATGTCGGCCAGCAACAGCGTGCCGTCGGCCTGGTGCGCGATCGGCTGCGGCTGGATGCTGCCCAGCACCGCGGCGCCGCCGCCTTCGTACTTGTAGGTGTGGGCGTGCTGGCCGACCAGGTATTCGTCGCCACGCGCGCAATGCGCCATCAGCGCGCTGAGGTTGCTCTGCGTGCCGCTGGGCATGAACAGCGCGGCCTCCTTGCCCAGCATCGCGGCGATGCGCGCCTGCAGCGCATTCACCGTGGGGTCGTCGCCGAACACGTCGTCGCCCACCTCGGCGGCGGCCATCGCGGCGCGCATGGCCGCGGTGGGCCGGGTGACGGTGTCGCTTCTGAGATCGATCACGGCCATGGTCGTCGGCGCCGTCAACGGCACAGGTTCAGGAAGTTGCGCAGCATCGCATGGCCGTGCTCCGACAGGATCGACTCGGGGTGGAACTGCACGCCTTCCAGCGGATGGTCGGTGCCGGCCAGCTCGCGGTGGCGCACGCCCATGATCTCGCCGTCTTCCGAGGTGGACGTGATGACCAGCTCCTTCGGACAGGTTTCGCGGTCGATCACCAGCGAGTGGTAGCGGATCACGCTGAACTGCTTCGGCAACCCGAGGTAGACGCCCTGCTGGTCGGTGGTGATCGTGTCGGCCTTGCCGTGCATCTGCGTCCTGGCGCGCACGATCTTGCCGCCCAGCGCCGCGCCGATGGCCTGGTGGCCCAGGCACACGCCCAGGATCGGCAGCGTGCCGATCAGCGCCTGGATCGCCGGCACGCACACGCCCGCCTCGGCCGGCGAGCAGGGCCCCGGCGACAGCACCAGGTGGTCGGGCTTGAGCGCGGCGATCTCGGGCACGCTGATCGCGTCGTTGCGGATCACCTTGACGTCCTGCCCCAGCTCGCCGAAGTACTGCACCAGGTTGAAGGTGAACGAGTCGTAGTTGTCGATCATGAGCAACATGTCAGAAGCCCTCCTCGACCAGTTCGGCCGCCCGGATGAGCGCCCGCGCCTTGTGCTCGGTCTCCTTCCATTCGAGCTCGGGCACCGAGTCGGCCACCACGCCGGCCGCCGCCTGCACGTAGAGCATGCCGTCCTGCACGATGCCGGTGCGGATCGCGATGGCCACGTCCATGTCGCCGGCAAAGCTCAGGTAACCGCAGGCGCCGCCGTAGATGCCGCGCTTGACCGGCTCCAACTCGTCGATGATCTCCATCGCGCGGATCTTGGGCGCGCCGGTCAGCGTGCCGGCCGGGAAGGTGGCGCGCAGCACGTCCATGTTGCTCATGCCGTCCTGGAGCAGCCCCTCGACGTTGCTGACGATGTGCATCACGTGCGAGTAGCGCTCGACGACGAAGGCCTCGGTCACCTTGACCGAGCCGGTCTTGGCGATGCGGCCGATGTCGTTGCGCGCCAGGTCGATCAGCATCAGGTGCTCGGCGCGCTCCTTGGGGTCGGCCAGCAGGTCGGCCTCGGTGGCCTTGTCGCTTTCGGGCGAGGTGCCGCGCGGGCGCGTGCCGGCCAGCGGGCGGATGGTGATCTTGTCGCCCTCGGGCGTGTGCTCGTGGCGCACCAGGATCTCGGGCGAGGCGCCGACGATCTGGAAATCGCCCATGTCGTAGAAGTACATGTAGGGCGACGGGTTCAGCGAGCGCAGCGCGCGGTACAGGCTCAGCGGGCTCTCGGTGTAGCGCTTCTTCAGGCGCTGGCCAATCTGCACCTGCATCATGTCGCCGGCGGCGATCAGCTCCTTGCTCTGCAGCACCGCGGCCAGGTAGTCGGCTTTCGAGAACTCACGCTCCACCGGATGCGCCTGGCCACGCTTGACCGGCGGCGCGGTGACCGAGTAGCGCAGCTTGTCGCCCAGTTCGGTCAGCCGCCGCTTGGCCTTGAAGTAGGCCTCGGGCTCGGCCGGGTTGGCGTAGACGATCAGGTACAGGCGGCCCGACAGGTTGTCGATCACCGCCAGTTCCTCGGTCTGCAGCAGCAGGATGTCGGGTGTGTCCAGGCCGCCGGTCTTGTGCGTGTTGGCCAGCTTGGGCTCCATGAAACGCACCGCGTCGTAGCCGAAGTAGCCCGCCAGCCCGCCGCAGAAGCGCGGCAGCCCCGGGCGCAGCGCCACCTTGAAACGCGCTTGGTAGGCCTCGATGAAATCGAGCGGGTTGCCCGCGTGGCGCTCGACCACTTCGCCGTCGGTGACGATCTCGGTCAGCGCGCCCTCGGCCGAGCCGGTGGCGCGCAGCAGCGTGCGTGCCGGCAGGCCGATGAAGGAGTAGCGGCCGAAGCGCTCGCCGCCCACCACCGATTCGAGCAGGAAGCTGTGGCGCTCGCCGCCGGCCAGCTTCAGGTACAGCGACAGCGGGGTTTCGAGGTCGGCGAAGTTCTCGCTGAGCAGCGGGATGCGGTTGAAGCCCTGGGCGGCCAGGCTCTTGAATTCGAGTTCGGTGATCACGGTGCACGGCTCCTGGAGTCCGTGGCGCTCGCCAGGCGGTGCGGGGCCAACGGACGGTGCTGGGATTCAGCAGTTGACGCAGTGGGAAGGGGCGCGGCGGCTGCCGCCAGACCCCGTCCCGGGGACACCGCGGGTCCGATCCGGTGGCAGCGGGCTCACTTCCCCACGCCGGCCCGTTGGCCCACGGTCGATCAGACCGGTGCGGAGGACCGTCGCCAGGGCCAGGCTCCCCGGTCGGCCGACCCCGTTTGCTGATGACGCGTGACCGTCTGTTGGCGCGTGATGAACATGCTTTTCAGTGTAGCAGCGGCCCCGGCCGGCCGATCAGCCGCGCGCCGCCGGCAGCACCAGCGCATCGATGCGGGCTATCACCGCATCGGGGTTGGCCTCGGCCACCGGCCGGCCGTGGTTGTAGCCGTAGCTGACCAGCACCACCGGGCAGCCGGCCGCACGTGCGGCCTGGGCGTCGTTGCTGCTGTCGCCGATCATCAACGTGAGTCCTGGCGGGCTGCCCAGCGCGCGGCAGGTCTCCAGCAGCGGCAGCGGATCGGGCTTCTTGCGCGCAAACGCATCGCCGCCGAACACCTGCGCGAAGAAGCCGTCCAGCCCCTTGGCGGCCAGCAGCGGCCGGGCGAAGGCCGTGGGCTTGTTGGTCAGGCAGGCCAGGCGCAGGCCGGCATCGGCCAGGCGCTGCAGGCCTTCGGGCACGCCGGGAAACACCACCGAGTGCTGACCGTTGATGGCCAGGTAGTGGCGCTGGTAGTCCTGCCAGGCGGTCTGGTAGAGGCCGGCGTCGGCACCCACCTCGGCCAGCGTGCTGCGCAGCAGGTGCTCGCTGCCCTTGCCCACGGTGCGCGCGATGAAGGCACGGCCCACGGGCGGCAGGCCCAGGCCGGCCAGCATGGTGTTGAGCGCCACCTCGAAATCGCCGACGGTGTCGACCATGGTGCCGTCCAGGTCGACGATGGCGGCTTGGAACGGGGGCCAGTCCGAAGGCAGGGGCATGGGGGGCTCGCAGCAAGGGCGGTGAATCGGGTATTGAAGGCGGCCGCCAGACGGGGACAATCCCGCCGATGACGATGCCCGCCAAGCCCATTCTCGCGCCCCGTGCGCTGGCGCTGCTGGCCGGCCTGCTGATGCCCCCGCTGCTGGTGGCCTCGCTGCTGGTGGCCCCGTCTGCGATGGCCCAGGCCCCGCTGCGCCCGATGTCGACCGCGGCCATCGAGCCCGCGCTGGACCGCCCGCTGGGCGAGCCGATGCGCGCGCCACGCACCACCGGCGCCATCGACCTGAGCGGCAAGCAGGCCTACATCGCCGAGTACCTGCTGCTGGTCGATCTGTCGGGCGAGGTGCCGGCCGCGCCACGCGCCGGCCAGCTGCTGGGCGTGCCGCTGGGCGAGGGCGCGGCCGTGCTGGCCTACCGCACCCAGCACGACATCGCCGCGCTGCAGGCGCTGACCGACCGGGCCTGGGCCGACCTGCAGGCCCGGCTGGCCGCCGCCGGCGTGGTGCTGGCCGATCCGGCCACGGTGGTGCGCGAGCACGGCGCGGTGTACGAGGCCACCGACCCGGCCAGCGCGCCCGGCGCGCCGGTGCTGCTGGAGAGCAAGCAGGGCAACACCACCCGCCGCTACCTGGCGATGGCGCCCAGCGGCATGCGGCTGGTGCCGCGCTCGGCGGCGGGCATCGGGCTGGGCAACATCGCCGCGCGGGTGGCCTACCCGGCCAAGCGCATCGAAGGCCTGTCGCTGGCGATGGCCATCAACCTCAGCGCGCTCGACGCCACCGGCCAGCGCGCCACCAGCTTCGCTGCACCCGGCGGCCTGCCCACGCTGTCGCCGTTGATGGAGCTGGCGCCGGCGCCCTCGGCCGCGCTGGTGCATGCCCATGCCCAGCTGGCGCTGGTCAACCTGGGCGAGGCGCTGGTGCCCGCGGCCGAATTCGCCCGCCTGCGCCGCGCCCCGATGGACGGTCCCATCCCCAGCAACGATCCGCTCCTGCCGCTGATCTCGATCGGCCGGCGCCTGCTGGGCGAGCAAGGCCCGCAGCGGATCGACGCCCTGCTCGAGCTGGACGGCCCGGCCACCGCGCGGCTGGTGGTGTTCCTGACCAGCGCGGCCAACCAGGCCATCGCCGACGCGCTGAAGGCCGCGCGCTGACCCGCGCGGCGGCCCCGCCCGCACCCCCGCGACCACGGGCACGACCCCGGGGGACGGCCGTACCGCCGCTGGTATCCTTTGCAGCGCATGGCCGCGCCCCACCCGCCCGATCCCCCGTCCGCGCTGCCGCGCGGCACGCGGCTGGCAGAGTTCGAGTTGCTGCGCGTGCTGGGCGTCGGCGGCTTCGGCATCGTCTACCTGGCCTTCGACCACGCGCTCGAGCGCGAGGTGGCGATCAAGGAGTACATGCCCTCCTCGCTGGTGGGGCGCAGCGGCGCGCTGCAGGTGTCGCTGCTGTCCGAGGCGCATGCCGAATCCTTCTCGCTGGGCCTGCGCTCGTTCGTCAACGAGGCCCGGCTGCTGGCGCGCTTCGACCACCCGTCGCTGGTGAAGGTGCACCGCTACTGGGAGGCCAACAACACCGCCTACATGGCGATGCCCTATTACACCGGCAGCAACCTGCATGCGGCGCGCCGGCGCATGGATCACCCGCCGAGCGAGGCCTGGCTGCGCGGCCTGCTGCTGCCGCTGCTGGGGGCGCTGGACCGGCTGCACCGCGAGGGCGTCTACCACCGCGACATCTCGCCCGACAACGTGATCCTGCAGCCCGACGGCCAGCCGGTGCTGCTGGACTTCGGCGCCGCGCGGCGCGTGCTCAGCGACAAGAGCATGGCGCTGACGGCCATCCTCAAGCCCGCCTACGCACCGATCGAGCAGTACGCCGAGGCCGGTGCCGTCAAGCAGGGTGCCTGGACCGACCTGTACTCGCTGGGCGCCACGCTGCACTTCCTGCTGCTGGGCCGCGCGCCGGCCCCGGCCACCACCCGCACCGTGGTCGACGAGATGCTGCCGCTGGCCTCGCAACAGGCCACGCTGCCGGGTTGCTCGGTCGAGTTCCTGCAATGCATCGACTGGATGCTGCAACCGCGCCCGGCCGACCGGCCGCAGAGCGTGGCCGCGCTGCAAGAGGCCCTGGCCCGGCTGCCGCCACCGCCCGCGGCGCCCGCCGACGCCGGCCCGGCCGGGGTCTGGGCAAGCACTCAACGGCTGGGCACGCCGCCCGCCGCCGACGCGGCGCCCACGGTGGTCGATCTGTCGCAGCTGCAGCCGGCCACCCGCGTGCCGCCGCCGCCGGCCGATGCCAGCGCCACGCTGATCCTGCCGCGCCGCGAGCCGCCCATCCTGCACGACGCCACGGTGGTGATGCCACGCGGGCGCGACGCGGGCGACGAAGCCACGGTGATCGTGCCGCGGCCCGACGAGCCCACCCAGCGGATTGCCGCGCCAGCGACGGCGGCAGCACCCGCGACAGCGCCGTCACCCACGCCGCCGGCGCCACCGATCGCCTCGCCGCCCACGGCCGGGCACGCCCAGGCGCCCGGCGCCAACCGGGTCGAGCCGGGCCTGAACGACGGCCCGACGCCATCGGTCGACGAGCGGCGTGCGCCGACGCCCGGCCCGGCCAGCCGGGCGGCCCGCTGGCCGCTGGTGGTGGGTGCCGCCGGCGCCGCCGGGCTGGTGTTGTGGCTGGTGTTGTGGCCGGCGCTGTTGGTGTTGGTGCTGTTGGTGTTGGTGCTGGACAAGCCGCCATAAAAGGTAGTGCTGCCAATACCAATACTAGGCAGATGCTACCGACTAGTGCTA